>JADZBJ010000227.1 GCA_020852155.1 Saprospiraceae bacterium
AAAAAGCCATCGAAATTGCAGTGCTGTATAAAAGAAAAGGGCGTAGCCCTGTAATCTTCGTAGAAAAAAAGGACATCACCATTGAGGGGCGTAGCCCTGTAATCTACCCTCATCATACCATTCAAAAACATATTAAACTTGTGTGGCGTTGGCGTTGGCCATTATTTCATGGATGTCAGGGCTACGCCCCTTGTTACACGATATGATTTGCCATGCTACGAAGATTGTGGGGCTACGCCCCTTGGTTCGCAATATTCCGATAAAGATTGTAGGGTTACGCCCAGATTACACTACACCGTAATATTCGATTGCTTTTTTAGGGTTATCACTACAATCCGTTATAGTCAGCAAATTTCAAATTTGAAATTATACATTTTTTTTATTTGAAATTTGAAATCTCCAATTTGAAATTTGAAAAGTTTTGGGGTTATCTTGGCCCCATGAAAAAATATGTTCGCCCGCTGCTTTACGGCCTGTTGGCTGTTTTGGTTTTACTCCAATTCTATCGTCCTGCGCGTAATGAATCTAACGATCAGTCGCAACATCTCTCCACGGTACTGCCGCTGCCTGACTCCGTCAATCAGTTGATGCAGGCTGCCTGCTACGATTGCCACAGCAACCTGACGCGTTACCCCTGGTACGCCGAAGTGCAGCCTGTTCGCCTTTGGCTGGATTTACACGTTAACGAAGGCAATCAGCACCTTAATTTTTCCACATTTGCCAAACGCCGCGCGGCCGTTCGCTACCATAAACTCGAAGAAATCGTGGAAATGGTGGATGAAAAAGAAATGCCCCTCGGTTCCTACACCTGGACCCATGCCGACGCCCGCCTGAGCGATGCGCAACGGAAAAGCATCATCAAATGGGCGCAAACCTGCATGGACACCATGAAAGCGCAATATCCCGCTGATAGTTTAGTGTTGCGTCGAAAGGGCTAAAGTTTTGCTACTTTTGCGGCCTGACACAAATTGACACAAATTCATGAATTATTGCCGCAACATCCTCGAAACCATTGGTAATACGCCACTCGTACAACTCAACCGCGTTATAGGCGATATCCCTGCCCTGGTGCTGGCCAAAGTAGAAACCTTCAACCCCGGACACAGCATCAAAGATCGCATGGCGGTCAAAATGATCAACGACGCAGAAGCGCGCGGCGATCTCCGTCCGGGAGGTACGATCATCGAATGCACATCCGGTAACACGGGCATGGGACTGGCGCTGGTGGGCTGCGTCCGCGGATATCGGTGCATTTTCACGACGACAGACAAACAGAGCAAGGAAAAAGTGGACATGCTGAAGGCGCTCGGCGCTGAGGTCATCGTTTGCCCCACAAACGTCGAACCCGAAGATCCACGCTCCTACTACTCCGTAGCGCGCCGCCTGAGTACCGAAATCCCGAATTCATTCTGGTGCAATCAATACGACAACCTGAGCAATCGCCAGGCGCACTACGAATCCACCGGCCCTGAAATCTGGGCGCAAACCGAAGGCAAAATCACCCATTTGGTTGTCGGCGTCGGCACCGGCGGTACCGTCAGCGGAACAGCCCGCTACCTGCGCGAGAAAAATCCGAACATCAAAATCTGGGGTGCGGACACTTATGGTTCTGTGTTCAAAAAATACCACGAAACCGGCGTCTTTGACACCAAAGAAATTTACCCCTACATCACGGAAGGCATCGGCGAAGACATCCTGCCCGCCAACGTGGATTTCAGCCTGATTTCCAAATTCGAAAAAGTAACCGACAAAGACGCTGCCCTCTGGACACGCCGTCTGGCTCGCGAAGAAGGCCTGTTGCTCGGCTACTCAGCCGGTAGCGCCATCGGTGCGCTGTGGCAACTGCGCAGCGAACTCAAGCCTGACGATGTTGTCGTCGTTATTTTCCATGACCACGGCAGCCGTTATGTCGGCAAAGTTTTCAACGACGACTGGATGCGCGAGCGCGGCTTCCTCGACGACGAACTGAAAGTCAGCGACTTGATTGCCCGCAAAAAAGACCGCAATTTCTTTTCGGTTGATGTGAACGAAACGGTGCGTTCGGCATTTAACACCATGAAATCGCATGACATCAGCCAGATGCCTGTAACAGATGGTGAAAAGATCGCAGGCAGCATTACGGAAACGCAGGTGTTGCATTTTCTGCTCGAAAATCCGCTGCAAAACGCCGAACGAAGTCTGCGGGAAGTCATGGGCGCGCCATTCCCCATTGTTCGTGAAGATTTGCCCATCAGCCAACTTAACAAGTTTATTTCCAAGGAAATACCCGCAGTTGTGGTCTCCGATCGCAGCGGCGGACAACATATCGTAACTCAATACGACGTTATTCAGGCGATCTAATATTTTCATCAACAATCATGTACAATCTTCCATTGTCACTCAACATGGAGCAAGCAAAAACCTCTCGTAAAAAAAACATTGGCATTGCCATATTCGCCCTGCTGGCAGTCGGACTTTATTTTGGATGGAAACCGCTCAACGCCATTTACTTTTCGGGCGTTCCTGCTGACCTGGACAATCGCTTTATCTGTATTCCCACCGGGTCAAATTTTGATGAAGTCGTGGCTATCCTGAAAAAAGGCAGGTTTATTTCCGACGAAGCAGGATTCAGGTGGCTTGCTCAGGAAATGAACTACAAAAAGGACAAAATGCGCGCCGGCCGTTTTGAAGTTCAACCCGGCTGGAATAATCGCCAACTGATTCAGCACCTGCGCACCGGCGAGCAAGCGCCAGTGAAAGTCGTGTTGAACAACGAACGCCTGCCAGAAGAAGTAGCAGGACAAGTAGCGCGATTCATTGAAACGGACTCGCTAACAATGCTGCAAACTTTCCGCGACAAAGCCTTTCTCAATGAAATTGGCTACACCGAAGAAACATTGCTGACGGCGTTTATTCCCAATACGTATGAAATGTACTGGAATACGGACGGGAAAGCCTTCGTCAAGCGCATGTTGAAAGAACACGAGGCATTCTGGAGCAAAAACGGCCGTCGTGAAAAAGCCCAAAAACAGGGCTTGAATGAAGTTCAGGCTTATATCCTGGCTTCTATCGTCGAACGCGAGACCAACAACAATCCGGAAAAACCGGATATCGCCGGTGTTTACCTGAACCGCCTGCATATTGGCATGAAACTTCAGGCTGACCCAACCTCGGTGTTTGCTACCCGCGACTTCGGTGCGCGTCGTGTGACAGAATACCACACGACATTTGATTCTCCTTATAACACTTACGTTTACAAGGGGTTGCCGCCGGGGCCAATCAGCATGGCATCCATCCCAAGCCTGGATGCTGTACTCTCCCCTACTGACCATAAATACCTGTATTTCTGCGCCAAACCCGACGAGTCGGGTACGCACGCTTTTGCAGAAACTTTTGCCGCGCATAAAGTGAATGCAGATCGTTTTCAAGCGTACATTCGCGCTACAAGAGGACTTTGAGATTATTTCGATTGATTCGATTGATTCGATTAAATCCGATTGCACGCGTAGAGTAAGATGGTACGCGGATAACGCGGATGCAAGCAACGCGGATTTTCGCGGATTTCCTTAGTGTGACACGGATTGCGCGGATATTCCAGATTTACGCGGATTTCCTTAGTGTGACACGGATTGCGCGGATATTCCAGATTTACGCGGATTTCCTTAGTGTGACACGGATTGAGCGGATATTCCAGATTTACGCGGATTTCCTTAGTGTGACACGGATTGCGCGGATTGGTAGTGTCATTTTTTGTGTGATGTGTCATGTTGAGCGTAGCGAAACATCTGCATCCCACGAAGGTCAAATTGAGCATTTCGCTGGGCCAGTTCCTTCGCTACGCTCAGGATGACACATCCCTTTAT
>JADZBJ010000228.1 GCA_020852155.1 Saprospiraceae bacterium
CCCAAACCACGGCAATATCAGCCACAGGTGAATTGGTGATCCACATTTTGGAGCCATTGAGGATATAACTGTCGCCGTCATCTTTGACATTGGTGAGCATTCCCGCAGGGTTCGAACCGGCATCCGGTTCGGTCAGACCGAAGCAGCCGATGAATTCGCCGCTGGCCAGTTTGGGCAGGTAGTGACGACGATGTTCTTCCGAACCAAATTTATAGATAGGGTACATGACCAGCGAGCCTTGCACGGAAGCCATGGAACGGATACCGGAGTCGCCGCGTTCGAGTTCTTGCATGATCACGCCGTAGGCGATTTCGTCCATACCACCGCAACCGTATTCAGCAGGCAGGGAAGGCCCGAATGCGCCGATTTCGGCCAGGCCTTTAAACAGATGCGTGGGGCATTTTGCCTTGTCGGCGTAGTGTTCGATGATCGGGCTGACTTCGGCCTTTACCCATTCCCGAACAGCATCGCGAGCCAGCAGGTGTTCAGGGGTCAGGAGTTCGTCAAGCAGGTAATAATCGTGGTGTTGATAACGATCTTCTTTTGCAGTAGTCGGCTTGTATGGCGCCGAGTCAATTCCGTTCTCTTGCATCTTCAAAATGATGGTTAGGTATTGCGCCTTCGCACTTTAGTCAGGCGTTTAGTGAAAATGTCTGCAAAAGTAGTTAGAAACTGTTGTCCGTTCAGGAAAAATAAATGATATGTATCAGTATTTTATATCAGGATTTAAGTGGTTTTGAAAATCTGCCGATTTGACTTTCCTGATTTTCAAGGATTTACAGGCATTAACTGCCAAAAATCTACTTGTGCGGGCAAAACTGACGTTGCTCATACGCGCCGGATTGAGGTGTTAAATTTTTCCCAGCGTTGTCTGGCAATAGATTGGTAGTGGCGCATCAGGACGGTTGCGGGCCGCATCAATTATCTCGCGCAGGGGTTGAAGGTCGCCGTCAAATTGCCGGACAAAAGCCTCGTGTGTGCCGTTGGGTAGTACGCTGTTGTGGAGTTGCACCTGTCCGGTGCCGGATACCGAAAAATAACTGTAATAACCTGGCGGCAATGCAACATCAGCGCTGCGTTTTTTCAGGTCAACCAGAAACTGGTCGGCGGCGGGTTCGCTGGCTTCGTCAGGCGTGGCGGCAAAGCCCCATAAATAATGATCGGGAATGCGGAGGGTGACAAAATTCAGGATGTTAACGGCGCTGGCATCGGGCATGTGCAATGTCGTTTTGTTGCCTTCCACATGTAGCGTGCCCTCATTTCTTATCAGGTCATTAGCGCCCACATTGATCTGGATGTCATAAATGCCATCACTCAAAGCGCCAAAGGCGACAAATGTCCGGGCCTTGTTCACGCCGCCCATACAAGGTTCCGGTAACCGGACGCCGGCAATATGAACTTTAATGGTTTGTGGCAGCCGCTCGACACTGACTTCAAGCACCGGCTGGTCGCAAGGGTAGGTTTGCGCGCTTTCTATCCACAAACCCAATTGTGCGCCGCCGTTTTGTTCGTCGCGTTGCTCAAATAAATCCACGTTAAATTCCGGGGGCGTATTGACCACAATGTCGTCGTCATTTTCCAGCGGCATTTTGCTACAGGAAACGAATAATAACAGCGCGAACAGACTTGTCAGAAAGGGTAATTTTAAAACCATAGGCATGATGTGGACAGGATTGCGATGGCTGGAGATATTCTGCCTAACGACGAAACGGAGTATATTGCTGCCCGCGCCCTTCAGTATATTCAGGGTTTTTCCTTATTCTTCATAAAAACACATTTACGGGCGCCATAAAGAGGTTTTGAACGACTCGCGTCCGTAAATCCTTGAAAATCACTGAAATCAATCCAGTAAATCTTTAAAATCATTTAAATCAGGGCATAAAATGAAGTTTTCGGTAGATGTCTGTCGTAGTTTTGCGGGCATTTTTATGGTAATTACCTTAATTCAAAACCGCTGACTTGACCATTTGCTTTTATTTTTCACATCAATCTCTTTATGTTACGTTCGATTTCTGTTGCAAGCATCCTTTCTTTTTTTCTGTTGAGCCTTTTTGCTTGTAAAAATGATTCAAAACCAGTTGAAAACACTGTTCAAGTCCCTAAACCTGATACAATTCGGGTTGAGCCAACGCCAACAGAGGGCGCGGCCACCTATCAGGTGACCGAAGGAACCATTAACTGGATGGCGCGCAAAGCCATCGGTGGCGGCCACGAAGGCACGATCAAGGTTGAAAGCGGAGAAGTCATGGTGAATCAGGGCAAACTCCTGAAAGGCAATGTCAAGATTGCTATGAACAGCATCGAAGTTATGGGTATGAAAGACCCTGGTGAAAAGCGCGACCTGGAATCGCACCTGAAAGACAGCGATTTTTTTGAAGCACGCAAATTCCCGATTGCCGAATTCAAGTTTGACGAGGTTTTACCCAGCAGTATTCCCGATTTTAAATCCGTTGTGGCAGGTGAATTGACCATCAAAGGGAAAACCAACGCGGTGAATATTCCAGTAAAATTCACCTTGAGCGGCAACGATCTGACGGTTGAAAGTTCAGGATTCAGTATTAACCGGACGGAATTTGGCATCAACTTCAATTCCGGTAAATTAGGCACGGTTAAGGATAAAATCATCCAGGACAATGTGCTGCTGCGCTTTACGCTGAAAGCGACGAAGAAATAACACCATCGTTAAAATATGAAATCCGTACTCTTCCTGCTGTTTGCGTTGGTCTGTTTGCCCGACGCAGCGCACTCGCTTGACATTTACAAAAATGGAAATTCGCTGATTATCGACGTTTGGAACGTCAATGGAACGGTGTCTGAAACCACTGCCAGCCAGCCTTACGAAGGCGGGCAGCATTACCAGTTCCCGTACGCATCAGTGAATAACTGGGCAGGGTACGGATTGAATATGGACAACTGGGGCAGCGGTAGCCCGGTTAATTTTTCAGGATTTACGCATTTGCGCATTGCCTACCGAGGGCTGTCTGCGGGGCATTTTTTAAGCATAAAATTACGACAGGGAAACAGCGTTTTTGGTCCGGAAATTACCGTCGGGGGCGCTACCTCAACGTATACGGTTGTTAATTTGTCACTGCTCAGTCTGGCGGGTAGTTCGGGTATCAATCTGAATGAAATTTCTGAGATTGACCTGAGTGTCACCACCCAAAATGGCAATACAGGCACGGTGTATATTGATGCCATTGAATTGTATAATTCGACGCCTTTGCCCACTTCGACAGCCTGGGATGAAGCCAATAGTATGCAGATGGGCCTGAATCTGGCCAATTTTCTGGAGGCCTACTGGTTGCTTCCGTTCAATGCCTATCCTGATGCAGCACGTTTCGTGCGCTCGGACCTCGCTTTTTTTAAAAATGCCGGCTATAAAACCATTCGCATGCCGGTTATTTTTGAAAGGTTGGCCAATGCCAATGCGCCGTACACCCTGAATACCAACCAAACGGCCTTTGCACTCGTAGATTCGGTCATTGCCTGGGCCAATGCCTTTAATATGAACCTCATTATTGATAACCACCACGGTTATGAGGTGACCGATGCGAATTATCAAAGTGAAATACCGCGCAAATGCGCCATCTGGCGGCAACTGGCGCAGCGTTACGGGGGCTTGCCTGCCAATCGTTTCTTTTTTGAACTGTACAACGAACCCACCAACAGCATTTCCAATACCAACCTGCGCGCCATGATGCAGGCCATTATTGATACCGTCAGGGTGTACGACAGTAACCAGACCCTGATTATTGGCGGCAATGGCTGGAATTCAGCCAGCGGACTAACCAGTTCGGAGCCTTATTACGACGCCAATGTCATTTACACCTTCCACAACTACGACCCTTATTTTTTCACACATCAGGGCTTTAGTTGGACGGGTCTGCCGACAGGCGTGACTTTCCCGCAAGGCGCTGACCTGAGCGATCTGGCCAATACATTTCAATCGGTCAAAGACTGGTCGGATTTTTACGACGTGCCGGTTTTTCTCGGCGAATTTGGCGCGGGCAGTTGGGCTGACGCCACCAGCCGTTGTAACTGGATCGAAGCCATGACCGACAATATTTACCTTCAAAATTTCCCTCACGCCTACTGGTCGCCCAAGCACATGCCTGATGATTTCGGGTTTTTCACCAGTACGCCGCCCAGCGCTTCGAATGTTGTGCCGTGCTTTGCAGATGCCCTGAACCTGAACCTCACACCAGCCTCCGTGGATTTTATTTCGGCCTATACACGCTGTGATGATCGGCAAAATGAACTGCGCTGGTCGGCATTTACCCCCGACGCTGGATTGAAGTTTGAAATCCAGCACAGCACCGACGGCTTCAACTGGTCAACTGCAGGCTGGCTCGAAGCGCGTGCCGGCCAACAGGATTACGCCTTCAATGACCAACCCGGCGACTGGCGTCACTACCGCCTGGCCTGCCATAACCTGAGCGGCAAAGTGGAGTACTCGCCGTTATTATCTGCTGCCTGCGGAGAAAACAATACCCTGCAAATTTTTCCGAATCCTACCGCTGGCAATGCTTACCTGAGCATTGAATCGGCCTACAGCCAGGATGCTATCCTGACCATTTATGACCGTCAGGGCCGCCTGATTCAGCAACAACAACAAGGCCTGCACGTGGGTGAAAACCTGTTGCCGGTTAGCCTGGAAGGCCTGTCTGATGGTCTTTACTGGATCGCTATACTGGCTGAAAACGGCGTTTTGCTGGGGCAGGGCAAGGTGTTGAAGGATTCGCGTCTGTAAATCATTGAAAATCAAGAAAATCAATCATGAAAATCTGCAAAATCACATTAATCAGGGTATAGTTTAACCACCCCCAAAAACAACAGCGCCAGGTCATTGCTCATCAATGCCTGGCGCTGTTGTAAAATATGGTGGTCGAATTACTTCAATTTCGTGTTAACCGCAATCGAAGGATTCTTTTTGCTTTGTTCTTCATTAAACGGCTTGATTGTGATGGTCATCGTATGACCGCCGTCGCTGATTTCAGCCATTTCATTGTCCGGTTTTTTAATCTGGCTTTCCGGGAAGTGGTAGATTTGCTTGTAGCTCATGTCGGCAAAAAACATTTTCACCATTTCCAGAGATTCTTCACCACTTTCTTCGCCGGTGTTTTCAGCCATGGCTTTTTTCATTTCAGCGCCGATGTCGCCGGTTGCCGAACGTTCGAAAGTTTTGCCATTGAATTTGAATATTTCATCGGTTTTGCTTTCGTATTTCTCCTTGTTGATGACTTTCAAGGCACGGTTCAGTGCTGCAATGTCAGCGAAATCAAAAGTATAACCAAACTGAAACGCTGAAGTATCATTGATTTCAACGACGTTGGTAATTCCCTGGATGTTCTTCAATGAGGTACTTACTTTGCTCATTTCCTGGCCCATCGTTGCCATGGAGTTATCCTGCTCCGCACCGCCAACAACAGCGCCCGTCGAATCCGTCTGCGTGCTGTCAGGCGCCATGCCTTTCACCATATCCATCATACCTTTCATCTCGCTCATGTCAATCATCATTTTGTATTGACCTTTGCCGTCTTTTTTAAATGTAACTTCTTCCACAATGTGGAAACAACCCGTCAGGGTCAAGCTGCCAATAGCAATCATCGTTAGCAGCGTTTGTTTGAAATTTTTCATAAAAATTGATTTTTTTAATCTTTGATGTGGGCGATTGAACGTGCCGGACAGCCACTAACGTTAATTAAATAACTCGCGTATGTGGCCGTGTCAATGCAGCCCTGTTTGAGCCTCAAAAGGCGGCGTAAAATTGTTGAAAATTTTTGGGTCAATGACAGAAAACTTCTGAAACGGCAGCAACGGCTGGCAGCAAATAAAAAAGGCTGCCAATTGGCAGCCTTTTTTGTACCCCGTACGGGAATCGAACCCGTGTTACAGGAATGAAAATCCTGCGTCCTAACCCCTAGACGAACGGGGCTTTTGCTAAAAGCGACGCAAAGATATATGCTGCTAGGTTGAACAACCAAGTATTTGCAAAAAGATTTTTCAAAAAATTTTTCATCCTGACTCAACCCAAACCATCTTTGCAAGGTTTCGACATGCGTACAATGCCTTCCATATGCACCCAAAGTTCTCCATTTCATTCCTGATTCTCCATTTTTTATTCATTTCTGCTATGCTTTCAGCCGCCTCGGTGGATACCGTGGAAATCAACAGCGTCGCTATGCGCAAAACGTCGCGCTGTATCGTTATCAAACCCGAAACCTACAATATTCATAGCGACGCTTACCCGGTGCTGTATCTGTTGCATGGCTGGAGCGGCAGTTATGCAGGCTGGCTCTCCGAAGCGCCCCAACTGACCGATATGGCCGATCGTTTCCGAATGTTGATCGTCTGCCCCGACGGCGGTTATGACAGTTGGTACCTCGACAGTCCGGTGGATTCGACCGTCCGTTACGATACCTACATATCCAGGGAGGTCGTAGATTATATTGACTACTACTACCACACCCGCCGTGAACCCGCTGGTCGGGCTATTTCAGGCCTGAGTATGGGCGGCCACGGCGCCATCAGCCTGACCATTCGTCACCCGGAAACATTCGGCGCTGTGGGTAGCATGTGCGGCGGACTGGATCTTCGGCCTTTCAAAAAAAATGACTGGGACTTGCAAGGGGTGCTGGGTAGCCCGATGACCCGTTGGGAAAACTGGGAAAAAAATTCGGTCATCAATCTTTTGCCAGCACTTAAAAACCGAAAAATACCCATGATACTCGATTGCGGTTTGGGTGATTTCTTTCTTCCGGTCAATCGTGCCGTCCACCAGCGACTGCTCGAATTGGGCATCCCCCATGAATACACCGAGCGCCCTGGCGAACATAACAGCGCCTATTGGAGCAATGCTGTGGATTATCAGATTGTATTTTTTGACAAGTTTTTTAATCGAAAATAAGAGTAATGATCAAACTCCGACTGGCGCGACTGAACGGCGAACCCGAAATTTTTCACTCCATTCAGGGAGAAGGTAAAAGCATAGGCGTACCATCGGTTTTTGTCCGCACCTCGCTTTGCAACCTGCACTGTATCTGGTGCGATACTGATTATACCTGGAATTGGAAAGGCACGCGCTTCACGCACCACAACGATGCGCAGCCGGGCTATGAAAAATTTGATAAAAAACGCTGGATTGCAGATTGCGCCATTGCAGACGTGGCAGAAAAAGTCCAGCGCTTTCGCTGTCCGAATATCATCCTGACGGGCGGCGAGCCGCTCATTCAGCAACCAGCGCTCACCGAACTCATGCGCCAATTGCGCGAAACAGATAGTCTATACCGCTTCGAAACGGAAACCAACGGCACACTCATGCCCACAGCCGATTTCGATGCCGCGATCAATCAATACAACGTTTCTCCCAAACTGGAAAATAGCAACAACGTCCGCCGCCTGCGCGAAAAACCGGCGGTGATGCGTTTTTTGGCACAAAACCCGAAGTCGAATTTTAAATTTGTACTGGCTACTCAAAATGACCTGAAAGAAGTACTTGAACTAAAAAAGAAGTACGGCATTTCATCTGAAAAAATATGGCTCATGCCCGAAGGCGTCAGCCGCGAACAACTGGCCGAGCGCCGCGAATGGTTGGTAGATGTCTGTAAAAACGAGGGATTCAGGTACTCTGATCGCCTGCATATCCAAATCTGGGGCTCCAAAAAAGGTGTATAACCCGCATTATGAAGCGAATTTTCCTGTTGGATAACTACGATTCCTTCACCTACAACCTGAAGGATTACCTGTTGCAAACCGGCGTCAGTTGCACGGTCATGCGCAACGACAATCCCGAAATACGCCATTTGAATGCAGGTGATTTTGACGGTTTGGTGCTTTCTCCCGGCCCCCGCCGCCCCGCCGACGCTGGATTGATGATGGCATTGATAAAGGACTGGCATAACCGCCTGCCCGTTTTGGGCGTATGCCTGGGTCATCAGGCGCTGGGCGAATTTTTCGGCGCCAAACTGATACGCGCTGAACAACCCATGCACGGCAAAACCACCCGAATCCGGCACAACGGGCATTTGATCTTTCAGGGTTTGCCGGAGTCCATTGAAGTGATGCGCTATCATTCGTTACTTTTACAGTCGCTTCAGGGTACGCCCTTGCAGGCGACAGCCCTTTCACCCGCCGGGGAGATTATGGCTTTTGCACATGAAAATTTGCCTATTACCGGCGTACAATTTCATCCCGAATCTATTCTCACGGAATACGGACTGGATATGATGCGCAATTGGGTTCAATCACTATAAATAATCTGCGTTATCTGCGCTTTAAATCTGCGCTATCTGCGGGAAATTTGGCTCATACGAGATTCTACGAAAATCACTAAATCCGGGTTGATATGCCACGACGCGTTTTCCCATGGACAGTAATACGATCAGCCGGACTATCCAATAACTGGCTGAACGACCTCGCGACGGCGCTTCGGCAAACTACCTCGCCCGCAGAAGCAACCACCGTAGCATTATCGGCGCTGAAAAAACAGGTACAGCAACCAGCCTTCCAGCGGGGGCTGGTCATGGCCTCGCTGACGCTGAGCGAAGAGGCGGAAAAATTTGCAGCCGCGCCACCGGCATTTCAGAATAAATACGACCGGAAAACAGCCATTGCCTTGTGGAAATACCTGAGCCGGGCTGCGGCCAAAACCAGCCCTTTCAGCCATTTTACCACTGTTAATGCGCGCTACATTCCCGATTTGAGCAGCCATGACGATGATAGTGATATTTTTGAAAAGTCCATCGCCACGCCCAATGTTGCACTGTTGCCGCTATTTTACGAAGCCCTGCTGCCCGTCAAGGCATTTCGTGACGCCTTGAAACTCCGGCTAAATCCAAGTGTGCAACGTCAAGCCGACGCCGTTAAATGGCTGTATTACAATGGCGAAACCGAAGCCATTCAACACGCCGAAATCAATCCTGCTTTGGCCTTCTTGCTGAGTCAATTTGAAGACAAATCAATCCATTCTACATCATTTTCAACATTATCCGAAGCCATTCAACACGCCAGTGACACCGATGCCGAAAGCGCTGATGCGTTGATCTATGGCATTTTGGACATTGGCCTGCTTGAGCCTGAATGGCCTGTTGACGGGTATTCGCCTTCGTGGTGTGGCGCTTTGTACCAACACCTGGGTTTCCTGCCCAATGCAGATGCAGAAATCAGCGAAGCCGCCTATATGTTGCAATGGTTGCGCACGGCAGCACGAACGTTGCCGCATCAAAGCATTTCCGAAGCGCGACAAACGCTGCGTGACGCGCACGCTGCGACAGTTGAATATTTTGGGAAAAAGGGCATTGAAACGACATTCCTGACGCCCGAAGGCTTGTTTTATGAAGATGTGAGCAGACCCATTCAAACGCGCATTACAGGTGAAAACATTGAGGCAGTCAGTGCAGATATTCAGGCGGCCTGGCAGCAATATTTCTCTTCGTCAACCAATAGCACGCGCTCAAAAATCAGTTCCCTGGCCCGGCAGATCATTCCGGTTGGTGAGCATTGGCCGTTTAGCGTGTTTTACGAAAAATACCTGCTGAAAAAAAACGCACAACCAGAACACATACCGGGCGACGCTGAAAAGCCCTTGAATGTTGATGTTGGGGCTTTGGTGCAGTTTTTTCAGGAAAATGGTCGCGTAAGAGCCGTTTTAAATGCGCTGTTTCCGGGCGGCGAAAAAATGTCTGCGCGATGGCGGCATTTATTTTCTGAGGCATTTCAACAGGAAAAGATCGAGGGAAGTGATGCGCTGTTCCCCTGGCATGGCTGGAGTAATGCCAATTTTCACGCGTCAGATCAACGAGTTCAGGTGATCATGCCGGGTTCACGGCGAAAACGCCCTGAAAATGCGCTTGCGTTTGATCAGATTGGCGTCGTGCATGACCCGATTACGGGGGCAGGGCTGATTAACCTGACGGATGGTTCGCCCCTCGTTTTTTATGATGCCGGGCTGGAGTCGATGGAAGAAAAACCGCCCTTCGCTCAGGTATTGTGGTGGTTGGGCACGCCTGATGTTTCGTTGCAGCGACTCATGTCTTCAGCGCCGGAATGGCAATCGTCAGGACGTTGGGCTGTTCGCGAGCGCTTTGAATACCGTTCGATTGTTTTGGCCAGAAAAGCGTGGCGTATAAATGCGGCTGCATTCGCTGCCTGGTTATCACTGCCGTCAGAAGCATTTATGGAGGCAGTCCGCGACGACATGCAGGCTGCCGGATTGCCGGAAGTCGCGTTTTTACAATTGGATGGAAAACGCGAAAAACCTCAGTTATTTATGCTGCTTAATCCACTATGTTACATGGATTTACAGAAAAAACTGAAAACGTATCAAGGTAATCTTGTTTTTACGGAAATGCTGCCGGGTCTGAATGATAACCATGTTCAGAATCAGGCAGGAGAGGCGCTCGCTGCCGAATGGGTCATCCAGCAGTCATCCCTTGCTCAATGACGTCCCGAATATTGGAATAGACAGTTACGCCACTATCGAGCCAGGGTTTGGGCGTCACCCAGCGGATTTCCAGAATATCTTCTTCCGTTTGGGGCGTTACGCTGGTATCCGTTGTGCGCATGTGGTACCACCATGTTTTTTTCAGGATGCGCTTGTCTTTTTGTTCGTAGGTGTGGTACGTATGCAGGAGAAATTTGCCCAGATCAACGTTTTTCAGGCCAGTTTCCTCCATGACTTCCCTCACGGCGGCTTGTTCGGGCGTTTCGCCGGGGTCAATTTTACCCTTGGGCATATCCCACGATCCGCGGCGGTCAAACACCAGTAGTTCGTCGTGCTGATTGAGCACATAGCCTCCTGCGGCTTCAATGATTTTGAAACACCCCTGGAAGTCGCGCCACAGTTGTTCGACGTCTTCCTGAAACAACACCAGCGCACGTTGGTTGGGGCTGTGATCCAGTTTGTCGAGGTAGTTTTTGATGATCTTGACCTTGCCGACATACGGTGCGACGAAGGTATTTTTGTCAGTTATGTAACCCAGTGCTCTGGCTCCGGCAGGATTGGTGATGAAAATCGGTGTTCCGTTATGATAGACTTTATACATTTGCGGTCATTTTGCCCGGCGAAGTTATATCAGGATTGTTGTGATTTTGAAGATTTTTGGGTTTGATTTTCTTGATTGTCAATGATTTGCAATCAGGAATGGTTCAATATCCAGTTTATTTTGACGATACATGAATCCTGGAAAATAGATATTCAAATGCCTTTCACTGTACGAATGATTGACATTGCTTCTGATACCGCGCGGCACTTGCTGCGCATCAAGGCTGTAAAACTCAGCCCGAACGAACCTTTTACATGGGCTTCGGGTATGTTATCGCCTATATACTGCGACAACAGGGTAGCCCTGTCTCACCCGGATGTACGCAAGTTTATTAAAAATGCACTGGCCGAAAAATCGCGCGAATTCGAAGAGTTCGATGCGGTTGCGGGTGTGGCTACTGCGGGTATCGCACATGGCGCATTATTGGCTGATGTACTCGGCAAACCCTTTGCTTATGTGCGCAGCAGTGTAAAAGAGCATGGCCGGCGCAATATGATTGAGGGTGAAGTGCAGGCAGGCCAGCGCGTATTGGTGGTAGAAGACCTGATCAGCACAGGCGGCAGCAGCCTTGTCGCCGTAGATGCCCTGCGTCAGGCAGGTGCAGTGCCGATTGGTGTCCTGGCGATTTTTGAATATGGTTTTGAAAAGGCCAAAAAAACGTTTCAGGAAAAAGACACGATTTTTAAAACCCTGACCAATTATGACGCGTTGGTCAAAGAAGCCGTCAGGACAGGATATATCACTGAGCAAGACCTTGATACTTTGAAAAAATGGCGTGAAAACCCCGATGGCTGGGGAGCGTTATATGCATAATGACCGCCAAGTTCTAACCAACTCACCCACCTTCAATTAGAAAATGCAAGTTATTACGCCAGCATCTGAATCGTTTTTACAACGTTACCTCAACAATACAAGCCCCACCGGATTTGAATGGAGTGGTCAGCAGTTGTGGCTGGAATACATTCGCCCTTATGTTGACGAATGCCATGTAGATAATTACGGCACTGCCTACGCCGTCATTAATCCAGGTCAGGACTACAAGGTTGTTATCGAAGGCCATGCCGACGAGATTTCGTGGTATGTGAACATGATCACCGACGACGGTTTTATTCACATCATTCGAAATGGCGGTAGCGACTACCTGATCGCACCTTCCATGCGCGTGTGGGTTCACCTGCGCAAAGGCGGTAAAGTGCCGGGCGTTTTCGGTTGGCCAGCCATCCATACCCGCACTGACAAGGATGCAAGCCTCAGTCCGGCGCAAGACAATCTTACCATTGATGTTGGCGCTAAAGACAAGGACGAAGTGCTGGCTATGGGCATTCATGTGGGTTGTGTCGTCACTTTTCAGGACGAATTTGCGGTATTGAACGACCGTTACTACATGGGCCGGGCACTGGACAATCGTATGGGCGGTTTTTGCATTGCAGAGGTGGCTCGTTTACTGAAAGAAAACAATATCCGCCTGCCATATTCACTGTATGTAGTCAATTCAGTACAGGAAGAAATCGGATTGCGCGGTGCTGAAATGATTGCGCAAACCATTCGCCCGAATGCCGCTATCGTCACTGATGTGACCCACGATACGCATACGCCCATGTTGAATACCAAAAAACATGGCGATGTTCGTTGCGGTAAAGGGCCTTCGGTCACACATGCTCCGGCCGTACATCAGAAATTGCTTGACCTGATTACGGATGCCGCTGACGCTCAGAATATTCCCTACCAACGCGAAGCAGCCAGCCGTTCGACCGGCACAGATACTGACGCTTTTGCTTATTCCAATGGCGGTGTGCCGTCGGCTCTGATTTCATTGCCGTTGCGATACATGCACACCACTGTCGAAATGGCCCACAAAGACGACGTTAATCACCTGATTCGATTGATCTACGAGAGCCTTCAGAAAATTGAAAAAGGCCACGATTTTCGTTATTTTATACCCTGATTTAAGTGATTTTGAAGATGACCATGATTGATTTTCCTGATTTTCATAGATTTACAGACGCGAGTCGTTCAAAACCACTTTGGGTTGACTTTAAACCATAAAAACGCATGAATGCCTCCGAAATGCAGGGCCGGACAGACGTCAATACACTTGGCGAGTTTGGTCTGATTGAACATCTCACCCGTGAGTTTCCCCTGCGGCAACCCTCGACCATCAAAGGCATCGGTGATGACGCTGCGGTGATCGAAAACGGCGATTTATGTACCGTGGTCAGTACAGATATGCTCGTGGAAGGCATTCATTTTGATCTCGCCTATACGCCACTCAAACACCTGGGTTATAAATCGGTGGTTGTTAACCTGTCGGACATTTACGCGATGAATGCTTTTCCAAAGCAGATCACGGTATCCATCGCTATTTCCAACCGATATTCCGTTGAAGCCCTGGATGAATTGTACGCCGGTATTCGGGCCGCTTGCGATGCTTACAATGTTGATCTGGTTGGCGGCGATACGACTTCCTCGCCGCGCGGTATGACCATTTGCATTACGGCTATTGGCCAATGCGAGAAAGACCTGATTGTGTATCGAAATGGCGCTAAAAAAGGCGACCTGATCTGTGTCACGGGCGATCTCGGCGCAGCCTACCTCGGCCTGCAAATGCTGGAACGCGAACAGCGTATCTGGCAGGACAATCCGGATCTACAACCCGACCTCGAAGGACAGAAATACGCCATCGGGCGTCAACTGAAACCTGAGGCCAGGCGCGATTTGGTTGAGGTTTTTCGCAAAAACGGCCTGAAACCAACTTCGATGATTGATATTTCAGATGGTATGGCCTCTGAAATTTTTCATATTTGCAAACAAAGTGGCGTTGGCGCACTCATCGAGGAAGAAGGTGTGCCGATCAATCAGGAAGCACAACTCCTTGCCCTGAAGTTCAAACTTGACCCGATTACCTGCGCGCTCAATGGCGGCGAAGATTACGAACTGCTGTTTACCATTGACCCGAAAGACACAGACAAGGTTCGGTTTTTGCCGGATATCTATATCGCCGGTGAAATCCTGGATGCTGCTGATGGCATCAAACTCAATACCAAAGGCGGAAAACTGCACGACCTGAAAGCCCAGGGATGGGTGCATTTTTAATTATTTCGATTGATTCGATTAAATCCGATTGATTCGATTGCACGTGTATAGCAGATGGAACGCGGATGACGCGGATTTACAAACGCGGATTTACGCAGATCTCCTTAGTGCCCCTTCGTGCTCCTTGAGTGTCTTCGTGGTAAAAGAATCAGATCAATCGAATCAATCGGACTTAATCGAATCAATCAACTTGCGATGGCAAAAAAACAACAAAAACCCGCAGTAGCGCCGAATGTAAAAAGCCACTCGGTAGGGCAAAATCAGAATGATAGCGGCGACATGTCGCGCTGGTATTGGTTGGTGCCTGTTGTGGCGGCTTTTCTGATCTTCGCAACGGGACTGCGCAATGCCGTTACGGGTATTGACGATAATACGGCTACCCTGGATAATCCGATGGTCAATGATTTTGCTTTTAGTAAACTCATTGGTCAGTATAACCTTGGCATGTATGCGCCCCTCACCTGGATGGGTTATGCCCTGGCCTATGCCGTTGGCGGCAAAAGTCCCGTTCCTTTTCACCTGCTGAGCCTGGCCGTACATTGCTTCAATGTGTACCTGGTTTATCGTTTCATGCAACGCATGCAACTGAGTTCGGGTATGGCCCTGGCCATTTCACTGATTTTTGCCATTCACCCGATTCAGGTGGAATCGGTGTCATGGATAGCCGGCTTTAGTACGCCTTTGTTTTCGATGTTTTATCTGCTGGCCCTGTTGCGTTATGTGGACTATACCGACAATCCGCAGACAGGTTTAAAGGACTATGGCTTGGCGTTGATATTGTTTGTTTTAGCCAGTTTGGCCAAAAGCGCGGCCGTTACCTTACCGATAGCCCTTTTAGTCATTGACTTATGGCGCAAACCAGCCAATCTGGATCGCAACCGACAATGGATGGGCTATATACCTTTTGGCCTTATTGCGCTGGGTTTTGGTATCCTGACCATCATTAGCCGTCGTGAATCCGGTATGAACGTGGCTGACGAAAACCATTACGGTGTTTTCGAAAGATTGCAACTGTTGTGTTACACGCCTTTTTTCTATTGGATAAAAATGCTCATTCCGAGTAATTTTAATATTTATTACGCATTTGAAAAAGCAGGTTCAGGGTTTAGTTGGCCTTATTGGGCTTCACTGGCGGGTATTCCTGCCGTCCTGGCCGCTGCGCTGGCCTGGCGCAAACAGGCACCCTGGTTTACCTGGGGTCTGGCGTTTTTCTTCGCGACCTTGTTGGTGATGCTGCCTTTTGCCTCTATGGGCGTATTCGAACTCATCGCAGACCACTACAATTATCTGTCTGTCATTGGCATCGCATTTATCCTGGTATTTGCCTGGCAAAAAGCACAGGAAAAATGGCCTGCTGCTGCTGGCGCCATTCGCACGGCAGGCTTTCTTTGGATCGCCGTGCTGGCCATCATGAGCGTTCGTCAGGTACAGATATGGAAAAATACCATGACGCTCATCTCAAATGCCATAGACAACGGCTATCACCAAAATGGTAAAATGTACTCTGCCCGTGGCATTGAATACGGCGATCAGGGTAATATGCAGGCTGCCATTGCCGACTTCTCTAAAGCCCTGGAATACGATCCTAATCTGAAAGATGCACTGAAGTTTCGCGGTGGATTATATGCGCAATTGCAGCAACTCGAACCCGCACAGAAAGACCTCGAAAAGTATGCGGCCCTTGATCCGCAGGACGTGACCGTTCACCACAACCTCGGTATGATTTACCTGCGTAATGGTCAATTTGAAAAATCGTTGGCGTCCTTCAATAAAGCCATAGCCATCAAACCCGAAGCCGCCGTATTGTATGCCCGTCGCGCTCAAGTCTATGAGGCTATGGGTGATGTGGAGAAAGCGAATGCCGACAAGGCCAAGGCCGATCAAATCCGGGCCAGCAGGAAAAGCGGTAATGACGGACTTTGATCTGTAATGCAGTAAGGTGAGAGTGTCTCATAAGTCATAAAATCGAGCAAATTAGTTTAACCGCTAATGACGCTAAATACGCTAAGTTTTTGATTTTCAATATTTTGCGTAATTAGCGTCATTAGCGGTTAATCATAAAAAGCACAGAATCGCTACTTATGAGACAGCCTCTTTTTTCCTGACCCCATAAAAAAACATGAGCCACCCCGAAAAGGGATGACTCATGTTTGTCAGATATGAAGAAATAACGAAACGGTTATTTCACATAAAGTTCGAACTCTACGCGGCGGTTTTGAGCGCGGCCGTCGGCAGTTTTGTTGTCAGCGACTGGTTTGGTTTCACCGAAACCGTCATGTGCCATGCGCTCGGCTTTGATGCCTTTGCTTACGAGGTAGTCGTAGCAAGTTTTAGCGCGATTTTTCTACAGTGTCATGTTGGCGTCGTCATCACCCTGGCTGTCAGTGTGGCCTTGAATATTCAGGCTGTACTCTGGGTACTGGTTCATTACAGATACCACTTCGTCAAGAATGGCATATGATTTTTGCAAGAGAGTGGCTTTGCCTGACTCGAACTGCACGAGTTTGATCGCACGCTCCAGTTTAGCTTTGTCTTCCTTCTTGATTTCAGGGCAACCACGCAAACGCGCTACGCCTGCTTTTTCAGGGCAGCGGTCTTCGTTGTCATAGATGCCGTCGCCATCCGTGTCAGGGCAACCTTTGCCTGCGGCTACACCTGCTTTATCCGGGCAAGCATCGTCGCGGTCGGCAATACCGTCTTTATCACGGTCAGGGCAACCTTTGGTTGAAGCAGTGCCTTTATCATTCGGGCAAGCGTCGTCTTTGTCCAAAACGCCGTCGCCGTCTTTATCCTGATAAGGGCAACCGCCGTTGGCTACCGGACCTGCTTCTTTCGGGCATTTGTCAGTATTGTCGCCAATACCGTCGTTGTCGGTGTCAGGGCAGCCTTTGTAGGCTGCGAGTCCCTTCACATCAGGGCAGGCATCTTCGCCATCGGTGATACCGTCGCCGTCTTTATCCGGGCAACCCATCATAGCGGCAATACCGGCTACGTCAGCGCATTTGTCTTCGCTGTCAACGATGCCGTCGCCGTCGCGGTCGGGGCAACCCATGTATTGGGCCAGACCAGGCGTGTCCGGGCATTTGTCGTTGGCATCAGACACACCGTCGCCATCGCGGTCAGGAGGAGGCGCTTCGCCGAACAGGAAAGTAAAACCAGCGCCATGATGCCATCCGTCGCGGCTCTCAATAGAGAAACGGCGAGACGATACGAGGCTGGCGTACAGGTTGCGGGCAACGCGGAAATCCAGACCCAGACCAACCGGCATGTTGAAATCCCAGCGGTCATCGTCGCGGCCAATGATGTAGGAAGAACCTACGCCAGCATGGATCACAGGGCTAACAAAAGCATTGTAGCCGCACAGGCGATTTTGAATCAACACATCGAGGTTGAACATGCCCTCGCGGCGGCTGGCGCGATCGCGCGTAGCCTGGAACGAGGTAACACCCGCTTTCAGCGGGAATGCCAGCCATGTGCGTTTGCCTACACGATACTGATAGGATGCCTCAACACCGCCACCGTCGCCGGCGGCCCAGATGCGACGCAATGTATCAATATCGGGGTTTGGCTCCAGATAGTTGTATTTCAATGCACGAAGAGAGAAACCATGGTTTGGCAATTGCTCCTGTGCTGACAGCGATGGGGCTATGAAAAACAGCACCATTGCAAGCAAGAATGTGGTTAAAATTTGCTTCATAGAATAGGTGTTAATAAAACAAAGAACGATTTGGCAGCACCAAAAGTAGAATAGTGTAGCTATATGATGTATCATTTTTTTGCAGCACGTACACCTTTTATTAACAACGTTAATCCGCGCTTGCCTTGCCATTCTTCCTCTGCAATGGAAAATGCAATGTCAAATGAACTATCTGAAAGGTCGAGATATTGATGACCTAAGTTAAAACCTATACCTGCCCAGATTCCGGCATGCTTATTTTGACGTAGTGAAAAGCGAACGTGATTGTTATTCAAAATTCTTGTTTTGCCAGTATTTTCGACATTTTCAGCCCAAAATACCGGATTTCGATTGCTTGGTCCAAACGGTTCGAATCTTTTCAATTGCTGCCAAAATTCAGGTGTGATCTGTTCAAGAGTGATTTTTGAGGCGATTTCAAGCACAGGGTTTTCCATGTCAGCCAAGGTCATGGCCTGCGATACGGCCTCAAAATCATTGATCAATTTTGTTAAATTTTCAGGTAATAATTGAACGCCTGCTGCATGAGCATGGCCCCCAAAAGTGATAAAATGCCGCTGACAGGCGCCCAGCGCAGTGTAAAGATCAAATCCGCGGATTGATCGCGCCGAACCTACTGCGCGCCCATTGCTCAGGGTCAGGATAATAGCAGGCTTGTTATATGCCTCGCTCATTCGGCTGGCTATGATGCCTATGATTCCCTTGTGCCAATCTGCATTAAACAAAACAATACTTTTTCTATCTTGATAGTCGGGCAGGCTTTCGAATTGCTGCTGCGCTGTTTTAAATGCTTGTTGATCCAGGTTTCTGCGCTGCGCATTATGCCGGGCCAACAAGTTGGCTTGATGTTGCGCATGTGTTTTATCTGTTGAAAGCAATAGGCGTACGGCCTCACGAGCATCCCCAAGCCGCCCGGCAGCATTGATCAGCGGGCCAAGGCCAAAAACCAGGTCATTGATATTCAGTGGTTTCGGACGATTGGCTTGCTGTATAAGCGCCCACAAACCCAGCCGGGGAGAGTGGGTCAATCGGTGAAGACCGAAATGGGTCAATAGGCGATTTTCACCCGTCATGGGCACAATGTCGCAGGCGGTACTAACTGCTACGAGGTCAAGCAGAAAGGCCAGTTCGTGCGAGGGGGTATTATTTTGAAGGGCATAGGCCTGCGCGAGTTTGAAGGCAATGCCGCAACCGCTCAGTTCTTTGTAAGGGTAGGGGCAGTCTGGGCGTTTTGGGTCAAGGCAGGCGATAGCAGCGGGCAGGGTGTCATCCG
>JADZBJ010000229.1 GCA_020852155.1 Saprospiraceae bacterium
CGGCTTTTTTGCCATGTCCGGTAGCGATGGTCACGCTGCGTTCGCTGGGCACCATGTCGCCCCCGGCGAAAATGCCCGCATGGCCAGTCATCATGCGATGGTCCACGACGACCGTGCCATCTGACTGAAACTGTATGCCTTCGATGCCTTTCAGGAAGTCGGTTTCGGTGTCTTGCCCCAGGGCCAGGATGAGGGAATCTGCTTCGAGGGTTTCAAACTGCCCGGTGGGTACGGGCTTGCCCTCCACGATGTCCATGCGCTCGACAGTGATACTTGTTTCGTCGAGGTTTTTGATGGTGCGCAGCCAGTGAATTTTGACGCCTTCACTCAGGGCTTCATCGGCTTCAAAATCATGTGCCGGCATGTGTTCGCGGTCGCGGCGATAGATAATCAGGGCTTCTTCAGCGCCGAGGCGTTTGGCGACACGCGCAGCGTCCATGGCCGTATTACCACCGCCGTAGATGGCTACGCGGCGACCGATATGCGGTTTGCCGCCCATTTCCACTTCTTTCAGGAAACTGACGGCATCCAGGATTTTACCGGCTTCACGCGCAGGGATGTCTGTTTTTTTCCCAATATGAGCGCCAATAGCGATAAAAACAGCGTCGAAGTTGCCGCTGCTTTTTTCAGCCAGGATGTCGGTCACTTTGTGGTTTAAACGGATGTCCACACCGAGGTCCTGAATGCGCTGTACTTCCATTTGAAGGATGTTGCGCGGTAGCCGATAGGCCGGGATGCCAAAGTGCATCATACCGCCCGCGACAGGCCCTGCTTCGTAGATCGTGACATCATGACCCAGTCGGGCGAGGTGATAGGCGGCTGATAATCCGCTGGGGCCAGCGCCGACCACGAGGATTCGCTTGCCTGTTTTAAACGCCGGTTTCTGGAACTGCCAGCCTTCAGCGTTAGCGCGGTCGCCCAGGTAGCGTTCGACGGCGTGGATGCTTACTGTGGTGTCCAGCGCGTTGCGGTTACAGGCACTTTCGCAGGGGTGGTAACAAACCCGCCCGTGAATGGCCGCCATGGGGTTTTCCTCGGTGAGTTTTTCCCAGGCTGCCCTGTAATCGCCTGCCTGTGCCAGCGAAAGCCACGCCTGGATATTTTCACCAGCGGGACAGCCTTGATTACAAGGTGGTAAGAAGTCAACATATTCTGGTCGCTGGGAGCGGGTTGACCCTGTGCCCACACTGTGGCTGTGCAAGTCGGGATTAAGGGTCAGGTCTGTTTGTGTGAATGCCATGACTACATGTATTAATAGCAGGCGAAGGTTCGGCGATTGCCTTTTTTGCCACATGATGAAAAGCATTTCACCAGGTAACTTCCATCATAATTTATTCTAGTGTAAAAATATTTATTGCGGAATTGGCAGGCATATACAATATAATATTTTGATAAACACGATAATTTAAATCATGCTCAGAGGGAATCCAGGTCACTTTACACCTGCTTTTCGGGCCTATACATTTGCCTGAAACTTAAACACAATGAAATATAAACTATTATTTTTCCTGTTTTTCGCATCATCATTTCTTTTTGCACAGGAAAACTTTCGCGTAACCAACTTTTCTTTGGCAATTCAAGGAACCTCCAATCTACACGACTGGGAATCAACGGCCAAAACCATGAATGGTACTGGCAGTATGCAGACCGAGGGTGGAAAACTGAAAGCCATACAGTCGTTGTACGTGGAAATTCCGGTGAAATCCATCAAGAGTACCAAAGGCTCTATCATGGATGGCAAAACCTATGATGCGCTCAAATCCGGCAGTAATCCGAACATTATTTTCAAACTGGAACGCGTAAGCGGTCTGACTCAAAGCGGCGGCAACTACGATATCAAAGCGACGGGTTCGCTGACGATTGCGGGTGCATCCAAGCAGATTGACCTCAATGTCCGCGGCACGCAAAATGGCGCTGGCAGTTTCACCTTCTCTGGTTCGAAAAGTTTAAAAATGACGGATTTCAATATTAAACCCCCGACAGCGCTTTTCGGCACCCTGACTACTGGCGACGATGTCAAAATCGTCTTTTCAGTAACGCTGGGTAAATAATCCCTGATGAAAGCACACAACATCTAATTCAGTCTAAAACTTAAAACACAATTTTATGAAGCAGTTTTTTCTTCTGATTGCAGCATGCTTGCTTGGCGCAACAGTGTCTTACGCACAACAGCCAGAATTGCAGTATTTCCGCCCCTGGGACAAAGACGGCATCAACGTTTTTGAACCTTCCAAAAATGCGACACAACCGGCTTATACCGGCTTTAAAATTCGCATCGGCGGCGCATTTACGCAGGATTTCCAATCTCTGACACACTCTAACAAACCAACATACGTCGCTACCTCTACGACCAATGCGGCGAATAAAAACTTCTTGTACGGTACCATCAAAACCGAAGATTCTACTTCTGCAACGTTGAGTGGTTTCAACCTGGCGATGGCCAACCTGAATCTCGATATGCAGATTGCCGATGGTATTCGTGTGGGTCTGGAAAACTATATGTCTTCCCGCCACCACTCTGAATTCTGGGTAAAAGGCGGTTTTATCCAGATTGACAAGTTGTCTATGTTCAAAAAGAACACGAAATGGTTTGACAACTACATGCGTGTTAAAATCGGTCACTTCCAGCCTAACTTTGGCGACATGCAATTCCGCAGAAGCGACGGTGGTAACACAATGTTCAATCCATTCGTTGAAAACCTCATTTTTGACGCATTTACCACTGAAATCGGCGGCGAGGTGTATGTTTTCCCAATTGATGGTTTCATGGGTATGATCGGTATGTCTTCCGGCTTTATCAATGGTAATATTGACAACTATCCAGCCGAGGCCGTAGCGCCAAACGTTGAACCTAACAAGAAAAGCCCTTCTGTTTATTTCAAACTGGCTTACGACAAACAGTTCAATCCTGACCTGCGCTTCCGCCTTTCTGCCTCTATGTACAACAACGCCAGCATTCAGCGCAATACCTTGTATGCAGGCGACCGCACTGGTTCGCACTACTTTATGGTGGCTGAAGCCGTTGGCGCTACTTATGCCGGCAATAAAGACTCTGGTCGCTTCACCGGTATGGGCGTTAGCAACAAGATCAATGCCGTGAGCATCAATCCGTTTGTGAAATATCGCGGTCTGGAAATTTTCGGCGACTATCAGATCATCAAAGGCCGCACCAACACTGAGCGCAATGGTTCAGAGCGTGAATTTAACCAGTTGGCGGTTGAAGGTCTGTATCGCTTCCTGCGCAACGAAAACGCTTATGTAGGCGCCCGTTACATTCAGGCATCCGGTACGCCACAGGGCTTTACCAGCAAAATGTCAATTGACCGTCTGGCTTTTGCCGCAGGCTGGTTCCCAACCAAAAACCTGTTGCTGAAAGGCGAGTACGTAACGCAGAACTACAAGGATTTCCCAACAAACGACTATCGCAACGAAGCCAAGTTTGGCGGATTTGTGGTTGAAGCAGTCGTTGGTTTCTAATAAGGTTCAGTTGATTGAGGAGGCTGTTTCATCAGTAGCGATTCTGTGCTTTTTATGATTAACCGCTAATGACGCTAAAGACGCAAAATATTGAAATTCAAAAACTTAGCGTATTTAGCGTCTTTAGCGGTTAATCTAATTTGTTCGTTTTTATGACTTATGAGACAACCTCCTCAACAACGTTTTTCAAGCACTCCAAACCCTCGAAGCATGCCTTTTTTGCGCAACTTTTACGGTGTAATGCTGATCTTTTTGTGGTGTATGAATATGGGAGCAGTGCTGATGCCGCCAACGGTCAAAAAGTATTTTACTATTGAAAGAGAAAGCAAATTGTACCTGAATGGCTCTACCAATGTGAACCATTTTACCTGCCATTGTGAAGACCGTTTTAACAGGCAAATGTTTACGGTTGAAAAGCGCAGCAATCAGGCAAATTTCACCAATACCGGCTTACAAATCCGCTCGGACAATTTTAACTGCCGAAACAGGAAGATTGAAGCGGACATGGAAAAAGCCCTGAAAGCCAACCAGTTTCCCAACATCAAAATATCACTCCTTGAAACAAAGCAGGACGTTCGGTGCCTTGATCCCAATTTCAGGGATTGGTTTGATGTGCAGGCTAAAGTGAGCATCACGATTACCAATGCCACGAAGACAGAGACTATTCAAGCCCGAGCCAGGTGCGAAGGCAACAACCGTTTCAGGCTGATTGGCAAAACGGATTTGCGCATGAGCAATTTCGGCGTAGCGCCACCCGAGGCCATGTTCGGCATGATCAAAGTCAACGACGACATTACGTTCAATTTTGATCTGGTCGTGCTGGTTGAAGACCTGCTATAAGACACGTTTGTCCTTCGTTATTCAACATCAACACAAAACAATCAATATCCATCCAACATGAAAAAGATACTACTGAAAGGAATCATCGCAGGTTTCGTCCTGCTCGTTATCAGTTATGCTGCATTGTTCGGATTGATTCGCCTTTTCCCTTCCCTGGCGGAACAATACTATGATCCCATGTTCAATTTCGACGACAGCAAAGTGTGGCTCTATTTTGCGCATCCTTTTGTGCTGAGTTTTGCCCTGGCGATCTTCTGGAGTCGTTTTAAAAGCCTCTTTCACGGGCCATCCTGGTGGCGCGGCATCGAACTGGGCCTGATCTACGGACTGATCGCTACCCTGCCATCCATGTGGATGATCTTCAGCGCCATGAATGTTTCGCTGAGCCTGGTCATTTCATGGTTGGTATATGGTGTTTTTCAGGCTGCTGTTGTCGGTATTCTTTTTGCAAAAATCAGCCCGTAACTCCTTGCTGCTCGCGCGAGGCTCCGCCTCGTGCGAAACTATCCATAGGGCTATGCCCATAAAAAAGTCCGGTAAAGCATTGATTTTTAATGCTTTACCGGACTTTATTGTTTGCGCGAGGCCGCGTCCCAAATCACTTTCCTACTCCACCACCACCGAGCGGCAAAACACCTTGTTTTCCAGTTGAAAAGCAATGTAATAAATGCCTTTAGGCAAATCAGGCAGCAACAGTCGTTCCTGATAAATGGCTGACTGAAACACCACCCGGCCCTGCGTATCGGTCATCGAAATATTTTTCCAGAATACAGGACTTTGGCTGCCTGTCATTTGCAAAACAAGGTAATCCTGTGCCGGATTCGGGAAGATGCGCACCGACACTGCTTCTGCGTTGATTTCAGGCGTTGCCGAGGTTGCGCTTACAGGGCCTCGAACACATAAAATGCTGTTTCTGACCGTTTTCAGGTCGTAGGAAATAACGCCGAAACGGGTGTCCAAAAACCAGGCACGCGTGGTCTGGTTGGGCAGTGAAGTACCCGACCAGTATTTGTGCTGACCAATACCCTGAAAAAATGCCGCATCCACCGACGGCTGACTTTTCGTTTCATCGTTGAGCGACTCCAGTTCCTTGATGTTGGGCAAACGCCAGTCTGATTTTCCGCCAAAAAACAGGTTTTCAGCATAAACCAAAGCAGATTCCCAGTTCATGGAATCCTGCAGGACGAAACGCTGCCATTCCAACCCGGTCAGGTGGTCAACAACCACACTGTCCGCCAGCGTAAACTGTTGAATAATGGCTGGCACAGGTTGTACGTCGCGGACTGCGCGCGCGTGGAATTTTTTAGTGCCTCCTGCGCTGATCGTTTCTGTTTTGGGGTGATTGCCAATGCCGCCACCAGCATTGGTTACCCAAATTTTTGAAACATTGCCCGCTTGTCGTTCGCTGGTCCACCAATATTCAGCGCCGGTATTGGCAAAAACATCCTGCGCCAGCGGAGGATTCTGTCGGCTGTGGTTCAGGATGGAAAATGCCTCCTGCGCCGTTGGCAAACGCCAGTCGGAAAATCCGCCGAGCGCCAGGTTCTGGCAGTACGTTTCCGCCGATTCAATCGTCATTTCTCCGCCGTCTGACTGCTGCCACATCAGGCCAGTAACCGTGTCGGTTACAGTACCATTGTTGTTTACAATAAATCCGGGCGCATTGATTTGATAGTCACTGTCTTCGCCGGAGGTATTGGTAAAACTCTGCGTCTGTCCGGTATCCGGCAGGCGTTTCATGGATTTCAGGATTTGGGCGTTGGCGTTAGTCAAACGACCAACGCCCAAAAATAGCAGAAGCAATATTTTCAGGTTATTCAATTTCATTGGACGGCAATTTTCCGGCTTATTTCACCATGTTCAAAAACAACCTGCAGGATATACATGCCCTTGTTCAAGCCATGTAATTCCAACGTAGATTCAGGATTTTGGGCTTGATAAACCTGCTTGCCATTGGCGTCGTATAAAAAGACTTTTTGCGGGCGGTTGGCAAATGACTCATTGATTTTCAAGGTGATACTGCCGGAAGTCGGGTTGGGAAATACGACGGCTCCGAGTTTTTGTTCAAAAAGATCGTTTGTTGCCACGGGTACATCGCAAGGGGTGTGGCCATTGTACGTCTGGGTTGTCGTGCCGGTCGGCGAGACGAAATTGAACGTGTAAATTCCCGTTGGCGTCCAGGAATAATCCACCTGATAGGTTTGGCCATTACGGGTATACGTCAACACATATCCGTTGTTAGCCACTTGGGGCTGGCAGTTGGTGATGACCGCGCCATTGAGGGGCTGAAGAAATGGCCGCACAGGCATGGCTTTGGCTTGTGGGATGATCTGAAGCGTAGAATCTTCAGTGACTTTACCGACCATTTTTCCGATCATATAAGGCGCTTGCGGTGTGCCATGATAGTGATATGCGCCCAATGCGTCGAAGTGCCCGTGATTGCCATCCAACGGCTGCATGGGTGAGCCGTCCGGTTCTTGTCCGGCGTAAATGGCAAACCCGTCGAGCGCGAAGGCGATGGGCAGGATATCCACGGTTTGGGTATCCAGGAACATGGGCGCGATGTGGTAGTGGTAATCGTCTGCCCGTCCGCAGTGCCCGCCCCATTGGTCAAGTTGACCATCCAGAAAAGCATCAATGCCGGTGTTGGTGTAAGGGTTAAAAATGGGAATCCCGTTGGCGGCGATGGCTACGGCCCCGCGCAAAAAATGCTGCTGATTCACCGGAACCGGCGTATCGGCCAACATCGGATTGAGGGGTATCTGCCAGGCATTGGAGCCTAAATAACACTGCTTGGTCGGAACCTGCTGCTGCCATTTCGTGATACCCGCCATCATCGGGTGCGTCGTCGGAATGCCGTTGGATTCGACATAAAACCAGTTGTTATCCCAATGCGTTTTGACATGCGGTTTGAAAGGCTGAAAAGCAGAATCCATGAAAATCGGGTCTGTGCTGAACAGTTTGTCCACCATCGCAGATTTAAAACTGACCAGTACCGCACCGGCAGCCAAAAAGGTAGCAAAAGCCATTCTCGTGCGCTTTTGGAGCACTAAATACACGGCAGCGCCCATACACAGCAGGACAAATCCCCAAAGCAACCATGTCCACGCGGAGACGTGTTTACTGTCTGACTGATTTTCAGGATACGGCATTACCTGCGCCTGATTACGCGCCGCTTCAAGCCTTCGATTGATGGCATTGATTTGTTCAGTTTTTTCCTGAAAATAACGCTGATCGGCCTGGCTGAATGCCGTAACAGGCCAGGATTTCACATGGCCGTGATGCGTTTCCAGAAATACGCTGTCATTTCGGGACATCAGGAAAGAGCCGTGTATATGTCCTTTGTTTTTAAGGTGAAATTCGCGCAACGCGCCCTGCGGCGCATTGGGATCATGTGCGAGAATTTGTATCAGGCACGACAGCGAAAAGGCGATTGTCAGGTAAGGTTTAAGCATATTGATGCAATGTTATATTATTCCGAAATGGCGCTGACGTGCACCAGCTTGTTTACTATAGTTCTTTGATCGTGTTGGCTTTTCAGGAAATAAAGGCCGTCAGGCATGTATCGCGGCAATGAAAGTTCAAGGCTTTCTGAAGCGTGAACATGGACATCCGGCCATTCTGCCATGACCTTGCCCTCAATATTGAACAGCGCCAGGTTGACGTGTTCTATATCAACAGGCGCGTGGATGACAATGCTGTTTCCAAAAGGATTGGTAATGGTGAAATCGCGTGTCGCAGGCAGTGTGGATATGTCGCTTGTTCCTACGGTTTTCCGCGTCAACACAACATTGTCCAGAATCAGGTTGGACGACCAGATGAACCGGGCATTATTCCAGGCTGTATTGGCAAAATTGGTATAGGCAGGTTGGTTGGTCACCTGAGCTGCGGTGTACAGCGTCGCTTTTTGCCAGCCAGCCTCGTTAAATCCGGCGGTGGCCCAATTGGCCGGTATGGGATAATGCACGCCGAAACAATTCGCATTACAACTCGGCGTAGTTGTCGCATTGGCAGTCGAATGCGTCCCGTTGGGGAGTTCGACAACCGTATTTAAATCCTGGATCGGTGCTATGTAATACGACTGGACTTTCCAGGTGGAATCCGTGACTGTTCCGTCGCTGAATTGAGCGATAAATCCGCCATCGCCCGGATGGTAATTGGTGTTGTTGTTGATTTCCGAGCCAAGACCGGGATTTTCCTCCCAGTCAACCAGTTTGAACGCCAGCGTATAGGGTTTCAAGGCTTTGAATTTTACAACGCAGGAATTAAATGGCGTAAACGGTATCGGATCAACACCGACCAATATACCATTGACATAAAACTCGAAGTAATTGTCTGAAAACAGATAGCCGGTAATCACTTCACCCGCTGAATCTATGACCGTAACCGGGACGTCATTCAGGTTTGCAGCGGCGAGTGTTGCGGGCGTTACGCCATTGCAGGTGTTGTACAAATCGCTGATTTTCGCTGCCGTCAAAAAGTTATTTTCAGCAGGAACTACCCACGTAAGGCCGTCCATCGAAGTGATGTTGCCCAAAGGCGTCACGTGATTGCTGGGGCAATCGGGCATCATGTCGCTGATGGTTGTAACGCCGATGCCTTGTGTAACGGAACCGGAGGGTTGCGCTCTCACGACAACCGAAACGCACCATAAAATATTGATAATAAACAAATTAAGTAAAAAACGTTTCATATCAATCCTGTTCAATCATTAATTTTTGAAATGAAGACTTGTCATGGCCCGTCAGTTTTACCCAATAAATTCCGGTTGAAAGGCCCGGTAACGGTATTGCACAAGATTCCTCTCCCGCAGGCAATACGCCCGAGCGCAACATTTGCCCTTGCAGGCTGAAAAGATCAATCCTTCGGTCGTGGGCGATGTCGCTTTTTGCCCTTATGTTCAGATTTCCCTTTGCGGGGTTGGGGAAAATTTCGAAAAAAGGGCTGTCAACGGAATACCCGCCTCCTGTCGAGACTGCGCCTTCGCAGACTTTGTATGTGTGTCGAATTTCCCTGTTTTTATGCACGTCAAGTGTGTCAGCAGGCAAGTAAGCCGCTACATAATCCACTGAAACGCAGTCCGATTCGACCGTTACGCGCAGGTGTCCCGAACCATCGAGGGTAAGATCGGTATAGGCATCGGCATTGGCCAGCACACCGATTTCATAGGAGGTATCGCTCGGCATCGGCACTTCCTGATACACCAGGTCGTCCATTTTTTCCCAGGCGTAGAGGTGGTCGTGCCCCTGGAAGAAAATATCAACGCCATTAGCGACCATCAACTGGTGAATGGGCATGGCCCAACCCGGACGCATCTGGTCAAACTCCCAACTGCCGTTGCCGTTGTTGCCATATCCGCCCCATTCATACCCGCGGGCAGGGATCGCCCCTCCCCTGCCCTGCCCGCGGTTGTGGTGCGCAAAGACAAATTTGTACGGAGAATGATTGTTTTCCAGGGTGGTTTTGAGCCAGTTGTATTGTGTCTCGCCCAGCGTCCAATCCCAGTTTTTGGGCTTTTCTTCA
>JADZBJ010000230.1 GCA_020852155.1 Saprospiraceae bacterium
ATCCGTTCGAAAGACATTCGAATCGGCGACCAACTGCTCGTCGAACGCGCCGGAGATGTCATTCCCTACATCGTCAAATCACTGAGCGAACTCCGCGACGGCACGGAAAAAATTGTGCATTACCCGACGCAATGCCCGGTATGTCATTCGCCTTTGGTCAAAGAAGAAACCGAGGCCGTCTGGCGCTGTGAAAATGCCAATTGTGAAGCACAGGTATTGCAACGCATGATTTTCCACACATCGAGGCACGCCATGGATATCGAAGGTCTGGGCGAAAGTACCATCGAGCGTTTTTACAAAGCCGGCTGGTTGCACAGCATCGCCGATTTGTATCAACTCGATTACGAGGCTATTTCAAAACTGGAAGGATTCGGCAAAAAATCGGCGGATAACCTCAAAGCGGCTATTGAAAAGGCTAAAAAACAGCCCATACAACGGTTGCTGCATTCCCTGAGTATTCACCTGTTGGGCCAACGTACCAGCAAGCTCATCGCCGCAGAAATCGGTCATGTGCTGGATTTAAGGGATTGGGATCTTGAAAAGTATCAGACCATCAAAGACATTGGTCCGGTTGTGTCGCGCAATGTGCATGCCTTTTTTCAAAACGAAAAAAACATTGCGTTGCTCGAAACCATGCAAAGCCTGGGCGTTAACCTGCACCAGCTGGATGAAGACAAAAAAGCCGATGTCAACACCGAAGGCGTGCTATACGGGAAAAGTATCCTTTTTACAGGAACACTCTCGCAAATGACACGCGACGAGGCCGAAAAGCGCGCAGCAGAGGCGGGTGCAACATTGTCCAGCGGCGTTAGTAAACACCTGAATATTCTGGTTGTAGGCGAAAAAGCGGGTTCAAAACTTAAAAAAGCGCAAGCTTTGGGCACTGTTGACATTTGGTCGGAAAGCGAATTTTTAGATCGAATCGCAACCGAAAGTCAATAGCGAATTTGCTAATGGAAGACAAAACGGAAAGTGGTGATGGTCATGTTAGATACTAAATCGGAAACGGCATCGTTTTTGCTACTGTCTTTTTGATTGAAACCACATTTCTCCACCATCAAAATTTAATCCTATGGTAATCTTGTCTTTTGTCCTCGTTCTTGCTGTTGTTTTCCTGGGTAACCGCACCCTGAAGCAAGCCTGAGTACCAGTTTTAACCGCTTGTTTAAGAATTATGCTTTTTGCGACGATGGTCGCCTCCCGAACGGGAGGCGACCATCGTCTGTTAAGGCCCTGTATGAAACTTCATAAAACCCGCTAAAAGACTAACTTTGCAGCCGAATCAGCGGTTTGATATGAGAAAAAAAATTGATGCTTTTAAAAATCTTGCCCGTTTCTTCAAACGCAGCAGTGACGACGAGCGCGATTTGATGGAGAAACTCCGGGACAAGTACAGGTTGGTGGTTATGAACGACGAGACTTTTGAAGAGGTCACTTCGCTCAAACTGACGCCCCTGTCTGTCTATGTGGCGCTTAGTTCTTTGATTGTGGGTACGGCTATTCTGGTTACTTTACTCATTATCTGGACACCCCTGAAAAGGTACATCCCGGGTTATGGCGATTTCAGCCGCGATTCCGAAATTTCAGCGCTGACCTCCAAAGTGGCCAACCTGGAAGATGAAATTCAGGCGCATCGAAAATACAACGAAAATTTTCGTAAAATCCTGACCGGCGATTTGGAAGACATCACCCAGGATGCTGTCGAAAAACAACAACGCGGCAGTGTGGACAGTAGTGACATCACGGCGGTGAATCAGGAAGATATTGATCGCATCCCGGAAGATGAACAATTACGTACGGCCGTCGCGCGTGGAACATTTACGAGCGATCCGCAAAGCAATGCCGCCCGCAACAATGGCACTGTCTTTACCACTGAGACGCCGCTGGAAAAAATCTCGTTCATTCCGCCCGTCACCGGCGATATGACGGCTCCTTTCGATTTGAAAAAAAGTCACTTCGGCGTGGATATTGCCGCGCCTAAAAATACGGCCATCAAAACCGCCACCAACGGTGTGGTCATATCGGCAGGATATACCGTTGAGACAGGCTATAGCATCGCCATTCAGCACCCGCACAACGTGGTGACTATTTATAAACACAACTCCGTTCTGCTTAAAAAAGAAGGCGAAACGGTCAAACCCGGTGAGGCTATCGCCATCATTGGCAATACTGGTGAAGCCACCACCGGCCCACACCTGCATTTTGAAATATGGTACAAAGGTCGGGCTATCAATCCTGCCGACTACATCAACTTCAAATAGTAAATGGTTAGGTCAGCGAGCGCATCGGACGAGGAAAACGGCGAAGAGTGGCGTAAAATAGGCCTTTTTTGACCAAAATGGGAGCGACCTAAGCAGTTAGAACCAGCCAATTTCATCACATTCATCACATCATCATATTATCACATTATGATAGGGACATTACTCAAATGGGGCGGGCTGCTCGTTATCGGTATCCTCATTTATAACTTCATGTTTGGTTCATCGGAAGAAAAAGACAACTCTCGCAAGGTGTTTGGCGAAATGCGCACGCTTGTGGTTTCTGTCGGCAACCTGATGAAATCCGAACGCTCCAAATTCGATGCCGGCAAATACGATAAAGTACTCGAAAAACTCGGTGGCGCCTATCGTGCCGTACGCGAACGCGCGCAATATGTAGATGAGAATGTGCTGCGCCGCCTCGACGATCTGGAAAAACGTAAAACAGCGCTCGAAACAGAACTGCAGTCTATCGAAGACGCCGATCAGGCTGTCGTCGCACCGCAACCCGCCAAAAAAGGGGTGAAAAAAGATACCAAGGCTGAAGAACAAAAGGCGGCCAAAGCCGCTGACCAACAGCGTCGAAAAGAAGAACTTCAACGCGAACTGGAAGCTTTGCTGCGCGATTCAGACGCGCTGCTCGAAGCAGCACAGAAGTAAAATATGCTCATACCCGCTTTACATGGCGAGGTTTTTGCATGCATTGGTCGGTGCTACAAGCGATCTAATGCGCTGTATGTTGACATTCGTCATGACTTGTCAACATACTCAACATCTGAATGTTATGGATGTCGTTTATTGATTCAATAAAGGACAACTACTAATTTCACTTGGGTACTTAACCAATTCTACGAAAGGTTACTGACCGAACTCTGATTTTACATCCGACAAATACGGCCCGTTATTACGCTTTAGCGATAAAGTTCGGGCGATGTTTGATCAAATTGCGTTTCTATGACTGATATTTTGTATATGGTTTTCGGGGCTGATTGGGAAAATTCACTCATGATCATTTTTAACCTTATCCTGATTGAAAGTTTGCTTTCTGTGGATAATGCGGCCGTTCTGGCTACAATGGTGATGGATCTCGAACCCAAAGATCGCCAGCGCGCTTTGCGTTATGGCATCCTTGGCGCGTACATATTCCGCGGCCTGTGCCTGATTTTTGCTGCCTGGCTGGTTCAGATATGGTGGCTGAAACCCCTTGGCGGCCTTTACCTCATTTACCTTACGTGGGATTATTTTTCCAGTAAAAACACACCGCCCAAAGAAGACGATACCCTTGAAAAGAAGGAAAAATGGTATTATAAACTCACGAATGGACTTGTCGGCAGTTTCTGGGCCACGGTCATTGCCGTTGAGATCATGGACCTTGCCTTTTCGCTCGACAATGTGTTTGCGGCCGTCGCATTCACAGATAATATTTACCTGATCTGTATAGGCGTATTCATCGGCATTCTGGCCATGCGTTTTGTAGCGCAATGGTTTGTCAAACTGCTGGAACGCTACCCGTTTCTTGAAAAATCGGCCTTCTGGGTTATTGGCCTTTTGGGTGTAAAACTGATGCTTTCATTGCCCAGTCATATCTTCGAAGGCTCTGCTTTTGCCAAAGTCATCGAAAGCGAAACGGCGGACCTGGCACTCAGCATCATGACGGCCAGTTTCTTCTTTATTCCAATCCTGACTTCGCGATTTTTGGGATGGCCCAAGGGTAATAAGTAACGGTGAAATAATAACTTGTTCTTTTTAGGTAGATTGATTTTTGCTCAAACAACTATCTTTTGATGCGAATAGTGGGACTATTTAAAGAAAAAGATGGGCAGTTTGGGTGAAAAGCAATCAGATAAAAAGGATAAGTTATTGTTTCACCGTTACTTGGTAAACAGAATTTCGGCTTGAGCGGCCTGTACGACCGGTTCAGTCTGATTCTCCCCATCATAAAGCGAGCATAATCGTTGTTTTGACATTGAATTTTAAATCTTTGTCACTCAGAGGTTGTTTAAAATTATGA
>JADZBJ010000231.1 GCA_020852155.1 Saprospiraceae bacterium
GGCACATATTGGGGCGCTTTGGTGTACACATCCAGGATTTTATGGAGTGCAACATATTTTAACCACCCGGTGGCATGGCTGTGGTTCAAGCCTTTTCGGCCATAATTGGCAGCATCCTGATACGCGCCATTGTTGTACGATGTTTCGGCGTAGCCGGACAAAAACTCGGCTTGTGAAGGGGCGTAATCATCCCATTTTATGACAAAATTTTTGCCAAAATAGGTGTAGCGCAAAGGGAAGTCGCTGCTGGTGTAGGCAGCCATTTGTTCTGCGATGGAACTATACACCGTGTGCGCGCTTTTTTGGTCGCCTTTCATGCCCAACGCAAAGGCATACTCACTCAGGAAATTGTATTTGAAATATCGGGCGACGTTGATTTCATCGGCATTGCCGTAGCGCAGCACCTGATCGAGCAGGGTCACGCCTTTGTCTAAGCGAAGTTTCACATCCGAAATGTTATCAGTAGTAATGGTTGACGCCGTCAGTCCGCCAACATAGGTTTTCATGGCGTTGTAGATTTCTACGCCTTTTTCCAGGTTTTCGGCAGGAGTTTGAGCGAATGAAGATGTGCTGAGTAAAAGCGTGCAGATGCAGAAGAGGTATAGTTTTCTCATTTTGTCAAAATTTCATGACAAAGTTATGACTATTTCTCCTTCATGTGGGAACTTCCAGACAGGCCTTTCAGTACCGCCATTGGGAAATGTTTAGCGTCTTCCAGGTCGAAAAAGACCAGTTGCGCGTCGTCGGCCAGGTGCAGGCGCGAAAGCAGTGGTTTCAAGTCTTGCAGCAGGTTCGGCGTAATGCGCTCGTGTCGGATTATATCGCCGGGCCGCAGGAAATGTCCGGCTTCGAAAGTGCTTTTTTTAACAGTATAAACGGCGCAACCGGCAGCGTCATCGGGCGGGACAGTCAACGAAAAGCGCGTGGTGTCGCCCAGGGTGTTTTCGGGTAAATGGCGGATGATTTTCCAAAATTCGCCTTCGCGGAACACCAATGCCCACTCGAAAAGCGGCAAGGCCCAATCCAGCGGCAAAGGATAAGGCGCTGCGGTGTTTTCAATCCAGACCGCTGCGTCGTCCCGATTGAGGATTGAATTGCTGCGTGTGTTCACGGATTCGATGTCGCCGGTATTATAGACCATCAGCAAACCCCGGTCAACGGGCGGCACACCCGTGCGGTCAGGCGCTTTGTACTGATGCAGCCGGATGGTGGCTGACAGCATGATGTTTTCAGGCAGCAGATGATCCAGATTGCGCAAAAAATCAAAAAACGCTTCGCGGGTGCGGGGCGTCCAGTCGCAATCAATGAGCAGTCCTTGCGGCGCTACGGACCGTTGCATGTTGAGGTATTCGATGATGTGTTCCGGCAAATTGCTGCGGTGCTGATCGGCCGTGAGAAAGGTTTCATTGGTGATAAAAATAGCGGCGACATATCCGCGCTGGCGCAGGAGCGTCGTGTCGGCCAGTCGCGTACGCGCCAGCGGAGTGACCTGGCCGTTTTCAGGTAAAAGACCAATATCAAGGATTTTTACATAGAGCGGGCGGGCATTCAGGCTGTCTATTTTGGCGCGTTCGGCGGGCGTCGGATTGAAGGTGTTTTTCCAGGAAAAAAAGGACGGCGGCGGTGTTTTCTTCGACTGGCAACCTTGCAATAACAGCGCAGCAAATCCGAATAAACAGATAAACTTTAGTGGTATCGCAGTTGGTTTGTTTGTTGCTTGTATTTTTTTAGCCATACATTTGTTGGATAAATGTTCTTTACTGCTTTTGGCCCTCCCAAAATTTTTCAAATTTCAAATTGGAGATTTCAAATAAAAAAAAATATACGATTTGAAATTTGAAATTTGAAATTTGAAATTTGAAATATTAGGGAGAGCCGAGGCCAAACCTCCCATTATGCCTGAAAATACCAAACAACAGACCCTTTTCCGCAGTTTTTTGAAGGAAGTTTCTTTTGACAAAACCAAAACCTGGCTCACCGAAAACATCTTTTTCTTTTTCTGGATTTTCCTGGTTCCGCTCATCATGCTGGGCATGAAACAGGGCCACGAAATGCTCATCGGACTATTTGACGACACCGGCGCTTATCCCGCTTTTCGGGCGTCGAGTATGCTGGGCGTTTATTTTGTGCAGGCATTGTCCATCTGGCTTTTGCCGAAGGCGATTTTCTGTCCGCGAAGATCGGTCAGTGAAATTGCCGAACTCCGCCCCCTCACCACGCGCAACCTGTACCTCGGCACCTTGGTCAGTGTCTTGCCCATGATTTTGTACGGTGCGGTCATGATTACCGTGCAATATATGCGCAATCGGAACATCTGGCTGGTGTTGTTGTCATTGGTCATCACGGCGGCGAGCGCCTGGGCGACGCACTGGGTGATTAAAAAAGGCGCATTTAAAATCAAAATATTGTTGCTGGCAGCCTTGGCTAATTTAGCGTTGGTGTTTTTGCTGGTGCTGTTTGGCAAAGGATTACAGAAGCAAAACCTCTACTGGAATTACGCTTGTGTGGGCGTTTGCATGGTTATTCAGGTGCCCATTCTGGCGGGCTTGTTCACGCGTCTGCTGCTGCCGGACAACGGCA
>JADZBJ010000232.1 GCA_020852155.1 Saprospiraceae bacterium
CTTTGATATCTGATGCTTTCAAATCATACTGATATAAATAGAAGCCAGAGGTATGATACAAATAACGGGAATCAGGCGAAATGGCATTAAAACTACCAATGAAGAGTTCCTCATCTGCATGAGTAATGACGCGAAGATTGCTCAACAAGCCCGTACAACGATCAAAATCATAAATACCAATCGTGTCTGGTTTATACTTGGTCTTTCCCTTTGATCGAACATACGTTTCCCCATCGGGGGAAAAAACCGCCTGACACAATCCCGCTTCAACACCTATTCCTGGCTCCAGTGTTTGTTCACCAATCAGCGATACACCTGTTGGATCCAGTAACAACCTGAAGTACCTGGCAGTGGCTAATTCAGGAACGAGTATCCACCAGTCGCGACCGTTAGCATGGCGGCAAGCTGTTATCATACCGTTGTCAAGTTCATTATCAATCAGCAGTTGATTGTAAGACGTCATAGCGCCTTTGCCGCCATTAAGGCTCATATCAATCGTAGAGTACCGTAAATAATAAGTTTTCTGAATGTCGGGATTGGCTGTCGGGCCGTAAAACGGATGTATCAAAACTAGTTTGTTCGAATTCGGAACAGGCAACATCAAAACACCCTGTAAAACTTCGAGTCCGTAATACCCTCCGTAAGGGCCGCTCGTCATGAACTCACTCCCTTGCATTGTATAGCCCGTTTTATCGGCTACGAACTGCCCATTGGTGTATGCTTGCAACTTTCCGAGCGGATCGCATACACTGGCAACCGTGGTCCTCATTTTAAATGGCTGATACTGAACAGTTCTTTTCACGACACTGTCCTTGAAATCCAATATGTTACCCGCTGAAAAGTCGTTGACAAACTCGGTTTCGCCGATAATCCATTGGTAATCCCGTTTTTCGTCTATCAAAGGCTGAGTCATTACCAATGTAGGCAGCAGCGCAAGAATAAAAGCAGAAAAAGCCCTGGTTATCATGGTTGAATTTAGAGGCGAAACGATGAATATAATACTCATAATCAAAACATTAGACACCTAAATGTGGAATTAGAACCCTTGAGGATCACTCTCCGGCTTTGATTAACTTTTGTCTGTACGCCATTACCCCATCCTCAACAACACACAACAGATAAAGCCCGGACGGATACCCGGACAAGGAAGCCTCATATTGAATGGCTTCTGTGGACAGCGTTTGTTCAAGCACCAGCCGACCATTGGCATCGTACAGAATGATACGCCTTGTTTTTGCTGAAGATGCCGGACACCATACCCTACAATACGCCAAAATAGGATTGGGCGTAACAAAATACTCTATTTTGTGAGCAGGCATGACATCCGCGGCACTGATGACACCCACCCTGACCGATTGGCAACGGGTCTGCTCGCCCAGCGCATTGCTGGCTGTGAGGCATACCGTATAGGTACCCGCCGCAGAGAACGTATGTACCGGATTGCGCTCGGTACTGCTGTTATCACTGCCACTGGCAGGATCGCCAAAATCCCAGACATAGGCATCAGGCTCACCAAAGGAGACATTGCGAAATTCCGCATAATGACCAAAAGGGTTATCATAGCGAAAACGCGCCTGAGGCAGGTTATCCAAACCCAGGGTATCACAGGCAGAGCCGTCCACCGGGCCAAGGCGATAGTTGGGGTAGTTGGGAATGCTGCGCCAATTCTTAGCAGGGATTGACACACAGTTTTCACAGACTCCGCAGGCGATACCGGGCAGGTCTGGATTTTTGATCATGTTAAAGGCCCACGGCGGCGAGCAGTCGTAAATACGGCCATCCGGCGCCAATTGCATGGCATCAAATCCATAACTCTGGGCCGTAGCGACCCGCACCCTGGAGGCTTTGATGTCCGGCGCTTGCAGGTCATATTGATACATATATTTACCTGTGGTGTGATACAGGTATCGGGAGTTGGGGGAAATGGCATTAAAACTACCAAAATAGAGAGAATCTTCCGCATGTGTAATCATGACAGGATTACTCAACAACCCGGTACACCGATCAAAATCATAAATCTCTAAGGTGTCAGGTCTATAAAAAAAGTTTCCCTTACTGCGCACATACTTTTGACCATCTGGTGAAAAAACAGCCTGACTGGCGGTTACTGTATGACCGATTACAGACCCAACAATTTGCTCACCATCCAGATGTAAACCTGCTGGATCCAGCAATAAACGAAAATAGTTCGGGACAATCCATTCTGGCACCAATATCCACCAGTCGCGCCCATTGGCATGGCGACAGGCCGTCAACATACCCGCCTCCAGCGTTTGATGGATAATGATCTGATTGGTCAAGGTCATAGCACCCAAACCTCCGTTTGCGTCTAAATCTATGACCGAATAATTTTGGTGATAATTTTTGAATATTACATTAGGTGCAGTGGCGAGAAAAGGATGCAACAGCACTAATTTCCTTGAGTTTGGAACAGGTAATATCAGTACTCCTTGATGAACGGACAGACTACTGGTTTCACCACTGTACATGACCTGGCTGCCCGGCATAATTTCATGCAAATGGTTACTCACCCTGTGCCCATTGGTATAAGTAAGGATTGCTCCATTAGTGTCGCAAATGCTGGCACTTGTGATATATAAATCGAACGGGATGGATTGATGGGAGGCAATCATACTGCTGTCACTGAACTGGATTAATGCACCATCCACATTAATTGGGGAAACGCCGTCTGCTCCGATAATCCAGGCCCAATCCCGTTTTTCATCCAATTCGGGTTGTGCGAAAGTCAAAACAGGACAGCATAATAGGCTTAACAATATTAAGTTTGGTATCTTCATAACGATAAATAACCTACATGAATGGATTGCTGCCGACACACGATTAGCGTGCCGGCAGCAACAAGGTATTATATTTTTATCAACTTCCGGGTAAATACCGGAATACCATCTTCCAGTATCTGCAATATAAAGACGCCATGAGGCAGGTCAGTTGTTGGCAACAAACATTGCCCTGCCGTTGCAGAACAGGATTGAGTACGAAGAATCCTGCCACGCACATCGTTAATGACGACTATTCTCTCATTAGCCGTGCTTTCAGGCAGTTGTATTTGGAGATCATCCATTACCGGATTCGGCTGAATTGCAAACACCCGTTCTGATGGGATAGCGGGTTGTTGTCTGTCTTGTCCGCTTTCGGTCAAGCCATCACCACAATTATCCGGCCACTCAATCAATGTATCCTGTACTGCTGACCATGCCGAACGCGCAGCATATACCACAGCTCCGCCATCATTAGGGCACTGAATCGCAATTTGATAAAGGGTGCTTTGTTGTGTCGGCGTCAGGTCAATATCTCCCCTGACCAAGTGCGAAAGATATAGATTTAACCAGTTTTTTTCATTCGTGCCTTGTATTGTCGTCGTCGTAACAGCAGAAAGTTGCGTACCCAACTGATCCAACCCCGTATTCCAGACTGCCCAACGGTCGGTCATGAATTGACCTATCGCTGACTGGTTATCAGCATACTGTTGCCATAATGATGCAGTGTCAAATTTGCCTGAACAAAACCGTTACCAAGGTTCGTTAGCGAAAGTGATTGTGCACGAATCATTAATGGCGTCAGGAAGCCTAAAAAAAGGACAACCAATACAGTTGCCCAACTTCCGGAGCGTGCGCTCTGGAAGTCGCGGTAGTGAAAATTTTTAACTGATGATAAGATTAAAAAATCTAGCAATCTGTTTAAAGCCAACATTTTAAATCACTTTTATCTTCCTTCATCAGTTAAAAATTTTCACTACCCAAAAATATTCAAGCACGGAAAAAACAGAAATCCTAAAAAGAAGACGAGAACCTTATTCATTTTCGACATGGATGGGTTTAATAAAATAATATATACAAGAATCTGTATTTAGAATTATGTTTAAAAAAATGGTGTCTGTTTCTGACTTGTCGATAATTTGAAGGTAATAACCTAAATCGGGCTCAATAACCTTTGGGGCGGTTTGCCATGTTTTTTCAGACTTACTTTTGTAAATAATTTTAATTGAAGGGTTGTTATATTTAAGAAAGTAATTTGAGAACTGTAATTTACTTCTTTCAATACTAAAAAGATGGTTTTCTATTTTCCATGCTTTTTCGCACCAAAAACTAATTGGAGTAAAATTAAATTCACAAATGCTTTTAGGTGTCAATCTTAGAGAATCTATGAAAAATCCGTTCTTTATTGATTCATCTTTTGAGGATGAATATAGTTGTACTGTTTTTCTTTCTTGGATGCCTAAGCACCCATAAAAACAAATTGATAAAAACAATATCGTTGCTAATTTCATTGTTTTACAAGATTTAAGTCCTTATCTAATTTGTAAGTTCCGGCTTCGACTTTGATTTTACCATTTTCATCAAGTACTTGGGAAAAAACAAAAGAATTTTTCTTTCTTTGTTCATCTGTTGGTGTTTTTGCATTTTCCTTGATAAATTTGCTAAGTGCTCCGGGTGTTTGCCCCCTGGGTACAAAATTAATATTTTCACCAGAATTTTTAGATGCAATTTCTTGAAAATCAAGCACCGGAATTGTTATACCAAATATTGTTTGCTTCTCTCCTACTTTCAGCCCTCCTTAAAAAATTACATTCCGACAAAAATCAGCACAATTATTTTCATTTAAATCATAGGACGAGTGGACATCTTTTTCAGCGGTTGCAAGCATTTGAACATCTTGTTCATGTGTTGTTTTCATTCGATATCCGTATTCATGTGTTCCCGTACTCCCAAATTGATCTTGAAAGTCTTGTAAAGAATTGAAAGCAATAATAGAGTTGTTGCGACGTAAGTCGTTGATTTTCAATAGCATTTTTAAAATCAGGTATCGAATTTTGGCCTACACCAATGGTTTTAAAAGGCTTATTTAACGCCATTAAAAAAACGTCATTGATTATCAATCAGTTACGTCGCAACAACCCTAATATATGCCTTGAATATTTTTGGCCCCACCTATTAGCCTTAGGATTATTCAAAGAGCATAAAATTCATACCGATACTAGTGGTTTTGTAATATTTTATCTGCGATTATCTTTGATTCCAACGTTACTGAGTAGCGCATATTTTCATAACTATCATTCCAATCTTGATACCCCCAATAGGCTTTAAGTGCATTCTCGTATCGCACAGGAGCTATTTCTGATAAATAGGGCAGCTGATTGAATTGATATTCGGTAATTTTACAAATGCGATTCCCTAAATAATCAGATAAGTAAATTTCATCTGGTGGGGTACCTAATTTAAAGAAGGGCATTTGAATTGCGTTTATATTATGAACGCGATTGCCAATTACATGCCAGTGCTTATGATATATTTTTGCATCAAAAGTGTATCCTAAAAATATAATTTTTGACTCAATTGCATGATCTATATCATTTTCAGTCATGCTATTTGACTGAAAATTAAAAATTGAAATCATAAATCCACCGGATTTATGATTATAGTCACTTACACATTGACCAAACCCCAAACTGTTTTGTTCAAGTGGTATCGCTATGATGTCACCTTTTGTAAGAATTTTTTTTTTCATAACTAAAAATCAACCTTTTGGGCTTTGTTGCATGACTAAAGATTATTTGGGTTTTCGGCATTTCCCCCAATCCGAATGACGAATTCAAGCGTTCTCTAAATCATGTTTGGAGATACCTGTCGTTTTCCAAATTAAATTTAGCCATGTAACAGAGCCACTTTTTTGGGGTAGTGCCAATTCATGAGTAACGTTTTAGAGCGTATTCGGAAATTGGGTTTGCACCGAACACACTCTTACTTTAAACTATTGATAATCAAAATTTTATCAAAATTTATCACTCATAATTTGGCACTATCTAAAAGTGTAACAGATTAGGTCGCTCCCATTTTCGTCACCCCTCCTAACCAGTAATATTTTTTCAATGAAATGGATGGCAGAGGCGTTGCATGCAACACCTCTGCCATTCATTACAATGAAAAACCAAACAAAATAATCAGCATATCAGGCTAATGTTATCCATCAAAACGAGCTATCCCCTACTCATGAGCGCCCTCAACCAAATAACCAATTAACCAGATAACCAATCACCCAACTCCTCCTCAACTCAACCCTTGTTCGCGGAAAATACGATTGAGCCATCGCAGCATCAGGAATAGCGCGGCCGCAGCACCGGAGAGCAGCATAAAATTGAGCCAGAAAAAGTCCGCTTTATTGTCGTAGGTATCCCACGTGGAAGCGAGGAATCCGCTGAGTTTGTTGCCGAATGCCGTGGCTAATTGCCAGCCACCCATCATCAGGCCGGCCAGGTGTCGGGGCGCCATTTTGGATACCATCGAAAGGCCCATCGGACTGAGGCACAACTCCCCTACTGTGATCACGGCGTAAGTACTGATCAGCCATGACGCACTGGCTTTCACAGCGCCGTTGTGGCAGGAATAGACAGCCCAGATCGTGACTAATGTGGAAAGCGCCGAAACCAAAATACCCCAGCCAATTTTGGCTGGTGTGGACGGTTCTTTTTTACGTTTTCGGAGCCAACTGAAAAACCAGATCAACAAAGGCGTCAGGAACACCACGAAAAATGGATTGACGGACTGGAAAATTTCAGTTGAAATCAGCTTTGTCACTGAACCCTCTGCCGGCAATTCCGACGCCGGAATATTTTTGAAATAGGTCGGATACAAGGTGTCTTTGACGATGTTCCCTGCATCATTTCGGCTTACGCGGAAGTGTTCGTCAGTGACCGAAACCAGTGCCTTTTTATAGGTAATATCCTGGTTCATGCCCATAAATTTAGCCGGGCCTTCCATCCAGGTCGGATAGGTACGATCGGTGTAGTTATTGGCCCATTTGGTCAATACTGTTCCGTTTTGCTTGAAAATTGCCCAGAACAAGACCACAACAGCATAAATTGCCAGCAAAGCCTTAATGCGTGGCTTGTCTTCCGGCGCGGCTTTCCAGAGTGTCCAAAGGAAGAATGAAATAACCGGAATCAGCGCAAAGAAAAATGCATCGTTGGAGTCTGATCCGAATACGTTACCCGGAATCATATACGCGCCGACCGCAACAGCGATAGCAGGCAACATAACCGATGAAAGCACCTGCATTAATCCGGCCTGACCTTGCGCCGGGGCCGAGGTTTGGGCTTCGCCAAACTCAAATTTGCGCCAGCCTATAGAAAACACAATCACACCAATGAACATACCGATACCTGCGGCCGCAAAAGCATACCCCCAGCCATACGTGTTGCGCAGGTATGCAGCCACGAAGTTGCAGATCAGCGCGCCAATGTTGATGCCCATGTAAAAAATGCTGTAACCGTCGTCTTTATGGGCGCGATACTTGTCCGTGTTGTACAAATTACCCAGCAAAGTGGCAATATTGGGCTTAAAAAAGCCATTTCCGACGACCATCACAGCCAAGGCCAGATAAAAGGTGGTCATGTTGTTGGGTATGGCCAGCATCAGGTAGCCAATACCCATCAGGCTGCCGCCAATGACAACACTTCGGCGGAAACCCAGCCAGCGGTCGGCCAGCAAGCCGCCAATAAATGGCGTGAGGTAGGCCATCGCAATGAACGTACCGTAAATATCGGCCGACTGGGTCATGTTCATAGACAACCCGCCCTTCTCGGCATCTTCCATGTACAGGGTGAAAATGCCAATCATGAGGTAATAGCCGAAGCGTTCCCACATTTCAGTTAAAAACAGATAGGGTAATCCGGACGGATGTTTCGAAAACATACAGGTTGGTTTTAGTTAATTCGTAAAAACTCGGGTGAAGGCCAGGAGTGAAAATTGGATAAAAAAAATCTACGCTCCCTTCCTTTTACCTTCAGGTTCCTACGGGCAAAGATTTTGAAACCAAACGTATATTTTGTTATTCCGGCAAAAAATGTCTGATTTTTTCTGCCAGAATCGAATATCCTTGACCATTCAGGTGAATTCCGTCGGCTGAATATTGCACAGACAACAACCCTTGCGGATCGGTCAGGTGGCTGTAAACATCAATATACGGCAGCGCATAACGATAGGCAATACGCGAAATGCGCTCATTCAGTTGGCGAATGTTGGCCGGATCAAGGCCGGTATTTTTGATGTCATTGTTGATCGGCAAGACGCTCAACAGGAACAATTCCGTGCCCGGCTTGCGCTCACGAATTGCCGCCACGACGGTCTGGTATCGTTCAGCCGTTTCATCAGGCGTGCTCCCCAGTACGAGGTCATTGACGCCAACCAGCAGAAAAATTTTTGCAGGGTCATGGCGCAGCACTTCATCCAGGCGTTGCAGAATTCCCTGCGTCTGGTCGCCGGTAATGCCACGATTCAGCACCTGAAGCGAATCGAGGTGCAACAACTCCGCCCATTCGCATTGTTCTATCTGACTATCGCCCAGCATGACGACACTTCCGGGCACGGCCGGAAGGCGCTGAAACAGTTCAACACGGTGCGCATACAATCCGGACTCGTTATGGCGCAGCCGCGACAAGGCATACGTCCATCCGCCGAGTCTGTTCAAGGCGTAACCCAGGGCAATTACCCCTAAAAGGTTGATGAACAGCGAGAGGCCAAACAAGTATTTCATCGAAGGAAAGTCTTTTCAAATACGCTTTCATTGCCACGGTCGTCGCTGACGACCAATCGAAGCAAGTGTTCGCCAGGGCCGGTGCGCGCATCGAAAGTGTGTTTGAGGCGATTATTCTTTTTGTCAAATTCAAAAAGCACCCACTGACCGTCAATCGTACCGCGATAGCGCAAACCCTCGGCAGTGCCACTAACCGCGAAATTGTCGCGAATCCGGAAACTCATTTCTTTTTTCTTGCGCAAGTCGGCAGTGAACCCCGTAGGCGTAATGCCCGGCGGTACGGTGTCTGTCATGATGCAATACGCGCCAAAACTGCGCACCTGCGTGCTCAGGTACTCACCCTTCCATTCGCCGCCGCAGTTGTCGGGCCGCCCGTCGCCACATCGCGCGACGACGGCTTGAGGCTTGAGGTGTTGAGGCAATCCGTGAGGTTTCAGGCTTAGGGAGAAATTTTTGTGTACCGGCGTTTGCATCCTGTGCAGGTGATGCAACGACGAATACATGTTGTCTTCCTCTGGTGGCGTGACGACATATTCCATTTTCAAATCCTCATACAGGCACCCCGGCGACATGGCCATTTTGAAATCTTCCAGGTCAATGCGATTTTCTTTGTTTTGGGCAAACTCGTATTGATATGGCGGATTGTTGAAAGTTTCCATATTGGCTTCGTCGCGCAGTACCCAGAATTGGAGTTTCGTTGTGTTACCTCGCGCGTCAGCGACATTGACGGTGATTTTCACAGGTTTTTCCTTGTAAATGGCGATGCTGCCCAGGGTTTCTGTGCGCGTATAATTGCCCAGCCGATCGCCGGGCAAAACAAACAAACGATGAAACCACGCGCCTTGACGCTGCCTGGCAGGATAGTCAATGTGCGCATTCATGTAGCGCGTATCATCCATGTCAAATTCGTTGATGCGCCACTCGTACGACAACTGGTCATCCACGAGCATGGACAGTTTGTAAATGCCGTTGTCGTTGCGGAATCCCGTCATTTCATCGTAGGCTTTGACGCCAAATCCGATACGCCAGCCACCCACCAGAACGGTATCGCCCTCCAGGCCAATACGGCCTTTTTTATCTTTTTTCAAAGGGAAAGTACGGCTGCCCAACACCTGCCGGTGATCGTCGAGGAAATAGACTTTCATGTCGCGCAAATCGGGCGCTACTTCATCTGGAATGCCGAGGTTGAACAACTGCGGGTTAACGGCTTTGCCGGTTGTATTTCGGATTTCAAAATGCAGGTGTGGCCCGGAACTGCTGCCGGTATTACCTAATTTACCAATTTCCTGACCTTTTTTAATCCTGAATTGCTCCGGCGACGGATTGAGTTCGACCTCAAAAGTTTCCTTTTTGTATTGCTGTTCCTTGACCCAGGCTGCGATCTCGGGCGCGAATACTTCGAGGTGGGCATATACGGTGGTGTAGCCGTTCGGATGTTTGATATAAAGCACATTGCCGTAGCCCGAAGATTGCACTTTAATCAGATCCACTACGCCGTCGGCAGCGGCATAAATTGGCTGACCCGTACCGCCGGTTGCGCTTTTAAAATCAAGTCCCGCATGAAAATGGTCGGGCCGCAATTCACCAAACGTGCCGGTCAGGCGCAACTGCCCATCCACCGGGCATTGGAAATAATTTTTAGGATAATCATCCGGCTCAGGCGCAGCATCAACAGGCAAATCCGTGTCCCGATGAGCGACAAAGGCAAAAGCCAGCATGGAAAAACCCAGGGCAAGTAGCAGATGACGTATATTCATGGTATGTAAAGACGCGTGGGGCGTATGTTTTTTAGAGGTTGTACTGGAATCAGATTCTGGCCTGCTCTCGAAATAGCATTGACGGGTCACCCGTGCGTGTTTATTCAGGCAGTTGTGTAGCTAAATTAAGGAATTGCCTGGAATTGAGGTACACTACGACAAATTGGCCGAAAAAATCAAAGGGCTTCCCGGGATTTACCCGAAAAGCCCTTTTGTGACCACGACTGGAGTCGAACCAGCACATCCGAAGGACACTACCCCCTCAAAGTAGCGCGTCTACCAATTCCGCCACGTGGCCATGCTGCTTTTTAAAAAGCGGGTGCAAAGATACTATCGTTTTTTAAAAAAGAAAACAGGAGCATTGAATTTTATGCAGATGTCTCATAAGTAGATTTATGATGAACCGCCCAAGGCGCTAAAATTGCTATTTTTTGATTTTCAAGATCAGACTTGTTGCGACGGGGTGCTCCATAAAAAAACAAAAAGTTTTTTATTTAAAACAAAAAACTACTTTTGTCGAAACAAATCTGTACAGATTTTCCAAACACCATCTGCGACCTAAGCACCTCATTATCAAAAAACTAATCACTCACCGCTAACCACTTACCACTACAAAAATGTCACGTCGTTCTGATTCCGATTCTGGTGGATTTCTGTTTAAAACGGGCATTTTCGCCGTTTTGGCAGGCGCTGCTTTCTGGATTTTCAATCAATTTTCAGGCAATAAAAACCCCGACCCTGCGCCAGATCGGCCAGTTGTTGAGCAGGCGCCCACAGAAGCGACCACCACACCTGAAAAGAGTGTCCCGCAAATACCCGACGAATTATTGCCTGCACTGCCCGACGGCTACCAACTCGTACTGCATACCTATTTCGCGCTGGCCTATTCCGAGCCACACGAACAGGCCGGTTGGGTGGCCTATGAAATCAACCGAAACCGATTGAATGAAAACTGGGTGGATCGCGCCAACACATTCAGGCCCGACCCGGAAGTGCAAACCGAAAGCGCCACACCGCGCGACTATATGAGCAGCGGCTATGACAAAGGGCACCTTTGCCCGGCAGCAGATATGGCCTTCAGTGAACTGGCCATGGACGAGACTTTTCTGATGAGCAATATGAGTCCGCAGGATCGCGGTTTTAATGCCGGAATCTGGCGCGAACTGGAAGAACTTTCGCGCGACTGGGGCAGAAAATTCAAAAAACTATACGTCGTCACCGGGCCGGTGCTCAAGGGGACAGGAAAAGGCCAGATCGGTTTCAGCAAAGTCACCGTTCCAGAACAATTTTACAAAGTGTTGTTAGCGCCCGACCAACAGCGCGCCATTGCCTTCGTATTGCCCAATGCCCGAAGTACAAAACCTGTTATGGATTTTGCCTGCTCAATCAACGACGTCGAAGCCCTGACGGGCATGAATTTTTTCCCGAAACTGCTCGGCGGCATGGGTGAAGAACTGGAAGGCTCACTGGATAAAGATGCCTGGCCCATCAACACAGAACGCTACCGCAAACGCGTCGAAGAATGGAATGATCGGTAAAGTTGAAGGTTGAAGGAGTTGAAGGGGTTGAAGGTTGAAATAGTTGAAGGTTGAAGGCGGTTAATAAACAGCAACAAAGGGCAGCAAAAAGAAAAATAAAGCAACAAGAAGCAAAATAAATACACTTTTCGTTTAGGTTTGCATCGTCATACCGGAACGCATCCGGTGTATTGTTTCACCTAAATAAATTGTTGCCTTATGTCATCTGTCAAGGATTCTCTTCAAATGGCTTTTGAAGTCTTTCAAGATCGCGCTGCCTATTTTGAAAAAGTAGGAGAAGACGCTTATCCAACAGCCATAATTCGAGGACAATTGCTGATTATCATTGGCGCAGCCATGATATATGGCGCTGTAATGGGTCGTTACAACGGCGGCTTGCAAGCCATTTCATCAGCCTTAAAACTACCTGCACTGGTACTATTTACGCTGTTTATTTGTTTCCCGTCATTTTATATAGTTCAGCTGATGCTGGGTTCGACGATGAAACTCCGGCAATTGTCGGTTATCCTTTTCGGAGGATTCGTCATGCTGACAATTTTACTATTGGCATTTGCACCGATCTCATTGTTTTTTCAATTATCGGGAAGTCCGTATGCGTTTTTGCAATTGCTGCACTTTATGACCTTCACATTTGCAGGTTTTTGGAGTATGCGCACGGTATCGGAAGCCTTAACGACGGCTTGTGAAAAAAGAGGCATTTACCCCAAAATTGGCATCACTGTTTTCAGAATCTGGATATTTATTCTTGCCTTTGTGGGCATTCAGTTATCCTGGAATCTGAGGCCATTCATCGGCAGCCAGGATATGGCTTTTGAATGGTTCAGAAGCGGCACGCAGGGTAATATTTATGCAACGTTATTTGCCGCCCTCGGAAGGTTGATGGGCCTGTAAGCGCACATTGAAAATGAACGACATCATGACATTGGAAGAGGTGGCTGCTTACCTCAAAATGCAGCCCAAAACCATTTACGCCTGGGCGCAGACGGGCAAAATCCCTGCTGCCAAATTAGGCAAGGAATGGCGTTTCCGACGCGACATCATTGACCGATGGTTTGTCCAGCATATTGATGAAAAATTCAAGGATTTGCTGGACAACAATAAGCAGGAATAACGGAAATGGAAATATAATCAACTGGCAATGAGCGCAATAGCCGCCACGGCCAGTGCAATACCTATCCAGTTTATTTTTGACAAGCGTTCGTGAAACAGCGCAATAGCGCCAAAGGTCGTGACCACAATGATGCCGATATTAATGACTGGAAAGACAAACGAACCTTCCAGCCCGGAATCCAGCGCCATAAGGGTAAACAGCATCGAAC
>JADZBJ010000233.1 GCA_020852155.1 Saprospiraceae bacterium
CACTCACTTACTGAGGGCAAAAGCCAGTACGTCTTCCATTTTATCTACGTAATGGAACTTCAAACCTTTGATAAATTCTGGTTCGATTTCCTCCACGTGTTTTTGATTTTCACGGCATAACAGCACTTCTTTCAGTCCTGCGCGGCGAGCGGCCAGAATTTTCTCTTTAATACCGCCCACGGGCAACACTTTGCCACGCAGGGTGATTTCGCCGGTCATGGCCAGAAATGGACGAAGCGGCTTTCCGGTAAAGGCCGAAGTCAGGGCCGACAGCATGGTGACGCCTGCCGAAGGGCCATCTTTGGGAATGGCGCCTTCAGGAATGTGTACGTGAATATCCTGCTTGTCGAACATTTCAGGGTTGATGCCTAATTGTTCGCTGTGCGCTTTGATGTATGAAAAAGCCGTGCTGGCGCTTTCCTTCATCACGTCGCCGAGGTTGCCCGTCAACTGCAGTTTACCACTTCCTTTATTCAAACTAACTTCGATGAAAAGAATTTCACCGCCGACGGCCGTCCAGGCCAGGCCAATGGCCACGCCGGGCGTTTGTTGTTCCTGATATACTTCCGGGTCGAATTTGGTTGGCCCCAGAATGGCTTTCAGGTGTTCGGGTTTGATGGTGATGTCGTATGCTTCATCCATCGCTACGCGTTTAGCCACATAGCGCATGACCGAACCTAACTCGCGCGACAGGCTGCGAACGCCGCTTTCGGCTGTGTAATCCCGGATGATGCGCATGAGCGCCTTGTCCGAAATTTTAACCAGGCCGGGTTTGAGTCCGTGTTCCTTGCGTTGTTCAGGAATCAGGTGGCGCTTGGCGATTTCCACTTTTTCTTCGAGTGAATAACCTGACAGTTCGATGATTTCCATACGGTCGAGCAGGGCCGGTTGTATGGTTGACAGCGAATTGGCCGTAGCGATAAACAGGACTTTTGACAGGTCGTACTCGATTTCGAGGTAATTGTCGTGGAATGTTCTGTTTTGTTCCGGGTCAAGCACTTCGAGCAGGGCTGACGACGGGTCGCCGCGGAAATCCTTGCCTACTTTATCAATTTCATCGAGGATGAAAACCGGGTTTCCGGATTTTGATTTTTTCAGCGACTGGATAATACGGCCGGGCATCGCTCCGATATAGGTTTTGCGGTGGCCGCGGATTTCGGCTTCGTCGTGCAGGCCGCCGAGGCTCATGCGGATATATTTGCGGCGGAGCGCTTTGGCAATGCTGGCGCCAAGGGAGGTTTTACCCACGCCCGGAGGGCCGACCAGGCAAAGGATAGGCGCTTTCATGTCGCCTTTCAGTTTTAGCACAGCCAGGTGTTCCAGAATGCGCTCTTTGACCTTGGTCAGTCCGTAGTGGTCTTTTTCAAGCACCTGACTGAATTTTTTCAGGTCAAAATTATCTTTCGTGAAATCTTCCCACGGCAGTTCGAGCAGCACTTCGAGGTAATTCATACCGATGGCGTACTCGGCCATTTGCGGGTTGATACGCTGAAGTTTGCCGATTTCGCGAGCGAAAGTGTCTTTAGCGGCTTTGGGCCACTTCTTTTTATCGGCTCGCTTTTTCAATTCGGCGATTTCCTCTTCCTGCGGATTACCGCCCAGTTCTTCCTGAATGGTTTTGAGTTGCTGGTTCAGGAAGTAATCGCGTTGTTGCTTGTCAATGTCCACCCGAACCTTGTTCTCGATCTGATCTTTCAGTTCGAGCAACTGTAGTTCGGAATCCATGTGTTGCAGGATAAGGCCCGCTTTTTCTTTCAATTTGTCAATCTCCAGCAGTTCCTGTTTGAGGTTGACGGCGATGCCCAGGTTGGAAGCGATGAAATTCAGCAGGAAATTATCGTTGTTGATGTTGCGCAACATGACGATAGCCTCCGATGGAATCTGCGGCGACAGTTCAATGATCTGACGCGCCGAATCCCGGATGCTGCTCACCAGCGCTTTGAATTCCATCTTGTTTTTGGAGGGTTCGTATTCCAGGGTCGTGATTTCGCCGGACAAGTACGGGTCTTCACTGACCATATTTCTGAGCCTGAATCGCTTGCGGCCTTGCAAAATAGCGGTCGTAGAGCCATCGGGCATTTTCAATAATTTGAGAATGCGGGCGATGGTGCCGATTTCGTACAGATCACGATGCGTCGGCGTTTCGATTTTCAGGTCTTTTTGCGATAAAACACCGATGAAACGGTCCGTATCGTAGGCTTTTTGCACTGCGCGAATACTTTTATCGCGGCCTACGGTAATGGGCGTTACGATGCCCGGGAAAAGTACGGTATTCTTCAGCGGGAGTATGGGCAAGATGTCAGGGAAAACCTCTCCCTGTTTATCGTCTTCTTCTTCCAGGGAAAAAATCGGAACGAAATCCGGCTCGTCGTCGGACATCTGTGAAGTCAACCAGTTGTCAAATGAATTCATATATATCGGCTTAATTGCACTGGATTGCAATGCAATCGCTCAAAATGTAAAAGTTGTTGCAAAGGAAATGCCTTTTCTGTCAGTTTGACATAAAAGGAAAGAAAACAATGTGAAAGCACTTCAGGCAAATAACGCGCCATAGAAACCAGACCTGTTGTTTGGCAGCACAACACGACAAAAAGGCAGAGTCAGGTTTTTCGCAAGCATGTTACGGCGCATCAGGTCGTAGCCAGGGGCATCCTGATATAGATGGTTGTTCCCTTGTTCAGTTCGCTTTCAAGGCTCAATCTCCAGCGATGGGCGTCGCACATGGATTTGACATAAAACAAACCCAGACCAAACCCTTTCACGTTGTGAACGCTGCCTGTCGGCACCCGGAAGAACTTGTCAAAAACGCGTTTTTGATGTTCTTTTGAAATGCCAATACCATTGTCCTGGACAGACAACAACAAGTATTTGCCTTCATTTTTGACAGCAACGGTGATCTCCGGCTTCACTTTGGAATATTTCACTGCATTGTCCACGAGGTTGTGCAGGATATTGGTCAGGTGCAACCTGTCAGCCTGTACCACGGCATTTGTAGCCCCAAGGTTGAGGTTCAATACGCCCTCCTTGTCATGCACCTTGAGTTCAATGGAGGGTGAAATACTTTCAATGAGTTCCTGCAAATCAACCGGCTCCTTGTTCAATTCAATGTTATCGCGTTCAATTTTTGCCAGTTGCAATACTTTTTCAACCTGCGTATTCAGGCGCATGACTTGCTCTTTGATGATACCCGCATAGCGAAAAAGTCGCGCGTCAGCCTGAATTTTCTCGTCTTTCAAAAACACCTGCGTGGAAATATTAATCGTCGAAATCGGCGTTTTGAATTCATGCGTCATGTTGTTGATAAAATCCCGTTGCAACTCGCTCAACTGCTTTTGCCGAAGGATGATGAACATGGAATAAATAAAGAAGGCTATGGTAATCAGAAACAATCCTGAAAACACCACCACCATCCACATATTGGTCAGGATATTGGCCTTTTTACCCGGAAACTGAACGCCGAAATAGTAGATAAACTCAGTGTCATAGTGCTTCTGTAGTGGCTCGGCCAGGGCTATTTTGTTGGGGTCGTTGCCCCTGACGAGTTTCCCTTTGACCATTTGATCGCTCGAACAGTCAAAAATGCCATATTCGTAATCTTCTTTCAGGTTTTGTGCCTGAAACGCCTTGTCCAATGCATATTCCAGGTCGTCAGATTCAAATACATTATCCACGTTGACTACCCAGTAATTGGACGACAACTGGCGCACAAAACTTTTGTTCGGCAAGTTAAAAACGCTGACTTTAGCCAGTTCGTTGGCAGCATCCAGCATGGATTGGTTGACCTTGCGGTTAAACTCTCGCTCTTGCAGGTCCCAGGTGCGCAACACCCAATAGGTCTGCACCGCCAGCAAGCTCAGGATGCTGACAGCACCCAGAACGATTACCCTGCGAATGATTGAATTAGTCATTTTTTATTGATTCGATTTTTTCGATTGATTCGATTAAATCCGATTGCACGCGTAGAGTAGATGGAACGCGGATGACGCGGATTCTATTGACACAACTGTTTGGCTAAACATGAGCTTAATCGAATCAATCGAATCAATCGGATTTAATCGAATCAATCGAACCAATCTATTTCAGTCTCACTTTCAGGCGCTCCGACAGTTGTTCAAAAGCGGCTTGCCAATCGGCATTAATGAATACCCAAAGTCCTTTTCGATAGCCTTTGGTGAGCAGATAAAACTGGTTTTGGCTACGCCAAACGCGCGGTTTCAGGCCCATATTGTCCACTATTCCCAGCACTTCCACCAGCCACCGCACCCGCGGTATGGATGAGGCGTCAATATTGATTTTTTCCAGTTCGTGATATACACGCTCTTCAACAGCATGCAAGACGGCTGGTTCATCGCTCAGTTTCACGCCCCAGCGTTGCAGGTCGTCGGCAATACGGCGTAAAGTGCGCACATCGCCGGCGTCAAAAGATTCAAAGAAATCCAGTAAATCGACATTTAAAACGAAAGAAGCAATGTTCCGCCAGGTGTCCGGCAGGGGCATTTTTGCTTCTTCCAGCGCGCTCATGAGCTGATAATTTTCATTAAATACCGTTCGGAACGAAGAGGCGGCCGCGCCAAGGCTGTTTTCAGTAATATCCGAGATAATCTTGCGCTTTTCATCAGCAAAAATCGAACTCAAACTGAATTTTTCAGGCCCGAAATACTGCTGCAAATGGCCGATGACTTCGCCGATGTGAGCATCCTTGATCGCCTTGCTGCTTTTGACAAACATTTCCTCATACGTCGAACGAGTCATCGTCGAGGAAATATTGCCGATGATATGCTGCTGCCCCATGTACAAGACCGCAAAGCAGAATGTTTTTTCAGCATGACTCAGCACCGATCGGATGCGCAGTCGGCCGGCTGCAAACTGGGGCGTTCCGGCTTCAATACGCTCAAAAAATTCAACAATCGCCGTGTAATTGAACAGGTTCAGGCTGCCCGGATCCTCCTCAAACAACGAAGCGACGGCAAAGTGCATGGCTACGCGCTCAAGCGTGACGCGGGTAGGCACGACATTGGCCAGAAAACTCTCTGCACCGTTCGGGAATACATTGCTGGGCGCTTCCGACAGTCGGCGCGTGAATTCGGGACGAAGGTCAACACCTGCCACGTCATAGGTATAGTCCATGGCGCGCAGGGCGTACTGTAAAATCTGATTGGTTTCGAGACCTGAAATTTCATCAAAAAACCAGCCGCAACTGGTGTACATCAGCACCGCAAAGCGCTGAATTTCAAGCAGTCGCAGGACAGATACGGTTTCCAGCGGACTTAATTCTCGGCCAGTATGTTTTTTCAGGAAAGCGGCGACGGATTCCTCCGAACGATCCAGCATGACTTCGATATAATCATTTCGAGCCATCCAGGGGTCGCGCAGGAATCGCTCCGACTCGCGCTCAAACATCGGGGCCAGCTGATCGCGCAGCCAGTCAAGGGCATCGCGCAGGGGTTTTCGCCACCGCTGATGCCATCCGGCTGTGCCGGCATTACAGCCACAGTTGCTGCGCCAGCGCTCTACGCCATGCACACAACTCCACGAAGAATTTTCATGAATTTGCACTTCCCATGTCGGCGGATACAATTCGAGGTACTGTCCGTAATTGGTCAGTGTGGCCAGGTTTTGATCTTCGATTTGGTTGAGTGCGTCAGCCAGCGCCATTTCGCCATAGCGATGGTGGTGGCCGTAACTCTCGCCATCGGTGGCGATATGCGCCATTTCAGGTTCATTATTGTCCGAAAACAGGCTTGTCATACGCCGTGCAAAGCCTTTTCCGCTATTGAGCAAGCCGTTGAAGGCTACCTCCTGCGCCACACCGCCATGATAGAAAAACAAGGCAATGCGCTGGCCGCTCGGCAATAAACACCAATATGGGCGACGCGTATCTACGGTTTCGCTGTTGACGGGTATCCACTCAGCCTGCCCGTCTTTGGTCGCGGCATTCAGCCGACGCACGGCTTTTGCCTGACGCGGCGCCAACACCGTAAATTTGATGCCTTGTGCCGCCAATACTTCGAGGGTTTCGGTATTGGCTGCTGTTTCAGCGAGCCACATCCCTTCGGGCATTCTGCCAAAACGATGTTCAAAATCGCGGATACCCCAGGCGACCTGCGTGACCTTGTCGCGGTAGTTGCACAATGGCAGAATCAGGTGGCTGTGCACCTGCGCCATGGCCGAACCGTGACCGCCAAAACGCTCCTGACTGCGCTTGTCGGCAGCCTGAAGCAGCATGTAGGCATCAGGATCATTTTCTTCCAGCCAGCTCAGTAGCGTGGGGCCGAAATTCCAGGAAATGCGGTTGTAATTATTGCGGATTTTGACAATCCAGCCTTTCTCGTCCAGAATACGCGCTGCCGCGTTGGGGGCGTAACATTCAAAGTTGATACGCTCGTTCCAGTCGTGGTAGGGTCTGGCGGAGGCTTGTTGTTCGATGGTTTCCAGCCAGGCGTTTTCACGGGGTGGCTGGTAAAAATGACCGTGTATGCAGACGTATTTATTCGCGCGACTCATGGCGGCGAAGGTAAGCATGCTCACTCGATTTTCACTACGCTGCGCTCCAGCACTTCTTCATAATAATTTTCATAATGCGGCAGGATGTTTTCAATGTCAAAGCGTTTGGCCTGGGCCAGGGCATTGGCACGAAAACGCGCCAGCACTTCGTCGTCAGACAGTAGTTGGATGGCATAATGCGCCATTTCTTCCACATTGCCGGGGTCGCTGACAAAACCCGTTTCGCCATGAATATTCACTTCGGGAAGGCCGCCGCCGTTGGATGAAACGACGGGCACTTCGCAGGCCATGGCTTCGAGCGCTGCCAGGCCGAAACTTTCGCTTTCGGAAGGCATCAGAAACAGGTCGCAAATAGCCAGCAGTTCTTCTATGGCATCTTGTTTACCCAAAAACCGAACGTCGTTGCATAGGTCCAGTTCGCGGCAAAGTTGCTCGGCGTGCTGGCGTTCGGGGCCGTCGCCGATCATGAGCAGTTTGGACGGGATTTTTGCCTGTACTTTATTAAAAATCAGGATGACGTCTTCCACCCTTTTTACTTTCCTGAAATTGGACGTATGCGCCAGAATTCGTTCGCCGTCAGGAGCGATAATTTTTTTAAAATGTTCTTTGTTGACTTTCTTAAATCGTTGAAAATCAATGAAATTATGTAAGACTTTTATATCTCTTTGAATATCGAACTGGCGCAGTGTTTCTTGTTTGAGGCTTTCAGAAACCGAGGTAACGCCATCGCTTTTATTGATGCTGAATTCGACCACCGGCGCAAAGGCCCTGTTGTTGCCAACCAGCGTGATGTCTGTACCGTGAAGCGTAGTAATAACCGGCAAATAACGACCATGTGCCAGCAATATCTTTTTAGCCATATAGGCTACGGCCGCGTGCGGAATGGCATAATGCACATGCAGCAAATCGAGGTTTTGGTATTGCACCACATCCACAATTTTGGAAGCCAGCGCAGTGTCGTAAGGCGGATATTCGAACAGCGGATAATCCTCATTGTCCACCTCGTGGTAAAAAACATTGGCCTGGAAATGCGCCAGACGCACCGGGCGGCGATAGGTGATGAAATGCACCTCATGGCCGCGACGGGCCAAGCCTAAACCCAATTCAGTGGCGATAACGCCCGACCCGCCGTAGGTCGGATAACATACAATTCCGATTTTCATGTTGTCAAATCCTGCTGTTGATCAGCGCCGTCAAATGTAGCTTCGAATCAGCACAATGTTGGACAAATTTTTGAGGAAAAAGTTGCGGGCACAAAAAAACCGGCGCCATTGCTGACGCCGGTTACATGCCTTATTTCCCCAAAAAAGAGGTACACTAGAATTTAACATCAAATCTGCCCTTTCTGATTTTTACGGTATCCGTACAGCCTGGTGTGTAGAGATCAAATTCAAAAGTGCCTGAAAGAATGCGATTAGTCCTATCCATTTTACTGATTTTAATCCAGTTTGAAGCAGACAGAGAATCATGATAGTAAAAGTCGGGATTGTCCTTGCATAATTTAGCAATGGAAGCCGTCCCGTGATTTTCATAAGATGCCCGATTTTTGTATGTTTTCATATTAGTATCAACCCCAAATTCTAAATCAAGGTCTTCACTTTGCCATGAGTCATCTTCCGAACATTTGTCATAAGTCCGAATACTGAAACTATAGAGAAGTGGCAATCCAGTCTGTACGGACAAAGGGTAATTCCCGCCTTTGATATCCCAATCTGCCCAATCCTGACATTTGATATAAGCTCTGTCGTTGATCAAACAGCCGAATGTGTTAGAGCCGGATTCGGTAACCGGAGGAAGTTTTTCTTCTTCAGTTAATGTCTCCTTGTTATCACACGAAGAAGAAAACAGGATAATTCCCCAAAAGAAAAGAAGAAACGTTTGTGAAAGGACATTTTTCATGATTGATAATGATTTTGAATTTTAACAATGGCGACATTTTAAAAGCCAATATTATCGTAGCGTTCCTATATGTGCAAGCTAACTTTTGTTAGAGCGTGTTCGGGAATTGGGTTTGTGCCGAACGAGGAAAAATTTGATTTTGATCAAGGCAAAATTTGCAGTCTTAGTCGGGTTCTAAGATGAAAATTTTAACGCCGAGCAGAATTAAATTTTTCGAGAGCAGGTCAAAATCCAATTCCCGAACACGCTCTTAGTGCCGGAAAACAAAAAAACCGGCGCCATTGCTGACGCCGGTTACATCTCAAATTGTATATTAAAATTGCCTCACAAATAGTCTTCAGGATGTATTGATGAACCGCAAACACACATTAGTTTGCCCGTATCACCCTACCGGTGGCCAGCAGGCGCTGGCCATCCTGAATGCGGAACCAGTACAAACCGTCGGGCAGATCGCCACCCTGAATACGGCACAGGTTGTTTTGCATGGTCATCGTGCGTACTTGTCGCCCGTGCGCATCATAGAGCGTCAGCCAGGCTTGTTCGGCTTTTATGCCTTCCAGGATAACCATTGTTTCGTCGGTAAACGGATTAGGTTGTACCCGAGCGTCCACACCTGCTGCATACGGCTGATGCACTGGCACACTGCCAGCCGGTTCGCCGATGGTATGCCATACCTCATTGGTTACGACAGCGTCGTTGAAGTCAAAATAAATGGAGGCCTTGTTGGTAATCACCACACCATCGGGCAAATCCGGTTTTTGAGCAATGCGGAAGGTCACAAATCCGTGTGAGGCCGCTTCGTTGACATTACTGTCCGGCAGGTGAATCGGATCAAAAACAAAGCGCATGATTCCGCCCTGCAAAATATCCAGTTTGTACGGATGGCTTGACGAACCGACCCTGATTTGATCGTGCTGCAAATACTGCGACAGCGTATCAAGAATGACCACACGGAAGGCGGTATCTGTACCTGTGTTCTGGAAGCGAATGGCATACTCGATATCGGTATTGTTGCGAATGTAATGACCGGGGCCGTAGCCAGTAGGCGTGGCAGATTTGTCATTCGGATCCCAGGAGCCGACGACAGTCTGACAGTCAATATCAATATCCAGGGGGGCATCATTCAACGGGAAGGCATTGACCAGACCCGGATTATTCAGTCCGCCACAGGCTTCAATCACTGATGAAGGTTGATCAGGTGCTGGATAGCCCGGTACTTGTTGCGCTTCAATACGCCATGTTGCGCCATTGGCTGGCATCGAAATCTGCATGGAATCACCGGCTGGCAGCAGGAAATTTCCTTCGCGATACATGATGATATCTTCAATGACGATAAACTCCAGTTGGTTCGTCATGTCAGCAGTACCTGTATTCCAGATAGAAAGGCGTACCGAATCGCCGTCGCAGACGGCGGAGGTTTCGATAAATGCGCCATTCCAGGACAACTGGTTCGAGCAAGGATTATTCACCAGATTAATGGTAGCGGTATTGCACAGCGTTTCACCGATGTTGGCATCACAACTCAGGTAAACATTTAACGCAATAGTACCATTGCCAAAAGGCGGAATATTGCCCACCGGGAAGGTGTAGGTATTGCCATTAACTGCCGTCCAGGGAATAGATGAGGATGACAGTGTGAATAACGAATCGAGGGTTACTTCCACCACAGCGTCATTAGCGGCAACAAGCGAATTGTTGCTGTAATTGACGTATAAGTACGATGAAAAACAACGCCTGAACAAAGTGCCAAAAATGGAGACTTCCGGGTTAGCGCACAGGTCGTCGTAACGTACGCCAAAATCATTGGTATAAGCCGACGATGCCCCAGGAAGCGGTATTTCATAAATATTCGGACAAGTTGGCGTCATGCCTGCGGGCAGGATCAATTCCACGCGCAACATGGTATCCACACCAGTCACGGTAACGGTTTGCTGATAGTATCCTGCCGCATCCGGCGTCAGGTCAAAAGTAACGCCCGAAGGGAGTTTGGTAATTCGCGCTGTGGCGAATGCGATACCTGGTTCGAGCGCGTCTTTTGTACAGTTTTGAACAGAATCCAGATAGACCGTGCCGTTCAGGTCAATGTTAAACCTGTTTTCAAAAGCGATGGCCTGTGCACAATGGCTGAGTTTGTTCAGGTTGTTGTCCAATGTAGTCCATTTCCTTAAAAACCAGCTGTATGGAAGGGATTGTGGCTGATAAGTGACGCCGTAGTTCGAACTGTCCCATGAACAGTTGGCATTAAAATCTGCCGAGCCAAACACATCAAAAACAGCCAGGTTGCCAGCTTCCAGTGCGGGGAGATAAGTATTGATAGCCTCGTTGTAGGTAATGGTTAAGGCAGCCGGACAAACCAGGCAGGAATCGCAAACGCCCAGTGTGTCAGAGACAAAAATTTGTACATTACAACTGGTCTGGCTAAGCCCCTCTTGGACAGCGACATTGATCGTACCGGCTCCTAAATCCTCGCAATCTACCGTGTACTGTGTCATACCGTTAACGCTGGTAATGACCGGATTCAATCCGCAGTAATTCAAATCAATCAGGGGTAAAACCGACTGCGGCGTAAAAAATGCATGCTCGTTTGCATCCAGCACCACGGGAATAAAAGCACTGCAATCAGGATGGTCAATGATTTTAATATTTCCCCAGCATTTATTACCCGTTGTTGGGTCTGTCACCCTGATCTGATATTGCTTGCCTACATCTGTACCAGTAACGGTAGCCGAAACCCAGGGGCCGTTACCGTAAGGCGCGACTTTATCTAATTCGACAATATAGTGATCCCAGGCCAGGTATGGGCCTCCCTCCAGGATAACCTCGGACGAAATATTGTCAGAACAATCGTCTGAAAGCGCATATTGAACCAGATCGTTACAGACTAGGACCGACTGAGCGCTGAGTGTTGCACTGAACAACAGGCTCGCGCCAATGAGCAGTGCCAGGTAAATCTTTTTCATAGGATAAAAATTGAATGTTCGGATTGACTTGCGAATTATAGCACAAAGATTCAGGCACAACGATGGCGCATGAAAGTACTATTTTGTTCTTTTGTAGATTTATTATTCAACAAACTTTGTCTTAAATTTTTATAATATATTAAAAATGAGCAAATTATCAAAAGCACTTGAGTCATTGAATAGAGCGGAACAAAAGAAATTGAGCGCTTTTCTCGGCTCAACTTTTTTTAATCAGCGATTGGATGTCCTGAAATTATATGAATGGTGGTTAGCGCATGGTCATCTGGACGACAAATCCGATCTTTACGAACATCTTTATCCGGGGCAGACCTTCGATCCTCAGCGGTTGCGCCTCGCGTTCAGTTACCTGCAACAACTTGTCAATCAATACCTGGCCCTTGCGCATTGGCAAGCAACGCCCGGCGCCGTCGAACATGCACAAATGCAAGCCTTTCACCGGCGCGGACTGGAAAGGGCATTTCAAGAGGCTTTGACAGACAATAAAAAAATGCTGGAAAAGCAGCCGCTCAGGGGCGCCGATTATTACCAGCAAAAAAGCCTGTTATATTGGGAGGAAGCCCGTTTTGAATCAACCCGAAATCCGACAGAGGTCGCTTACCTGGCCAGCCTCGCAGATCATGCCGACATCATCTGGGTCATGCAAAAACTGCGGCTTTTTTGCCTGCATCAAATGCAGTGCATCATGTATCAGGTGACGCCGGTTCTCGGCTTGAAACAGGAAGTTGAGGCGGTCATAAACCAAGGGCATTTACTGGAAATACCCGCTGTACGTATTTGGTATTATTGCCTGAAAATGCTGGAAAACAATGAAGAAACGGAGTGGTTTAGCCAGTTTAAAACAGTCTTTTTAAGCCAAAGCCAATTGTTCAGCACCGATGAAATACGCGATTTGTATCTCTTTGCCATCAATTATTGCATCCGTCGGGTAAATGAAGGCCACAAGGCGTTTTTTCACGATATTATGGGCTTTTACAAGGATGGTCTGCTCAAAGGCTACTTGCTGGAAAATGGTATTCTCTCGAAAGCCACTTACCATAATATCGTCGCCGCAGCGCTGCAAACCCGCGAGTTTGAATGGGTAGAGCAGTTTATCGGTCAATACCGCAACCACCTGGAGCGCAGTTACCGGCACAGTTCGTACAGTTTTAACATGGCGCGACTGGAGTTTACCCGAAAAAACTACGACGCGGCCCTGCAACTACTCCAACACTCCAATTATTACGACCCGTTGCTGGCCCTGGCAGCCAAAACCATGTCGCTGAAAATTTACTACGAATTGAATGAAACCGATCTGCTTCATGCGCACCTCGAAGCGCTGAAAAACTACATCCGACGCAAGGTAACCCTCGGCTACCACCGAACGAACTACCTGAATTTAGTGAAATACACGCGCCGGCTGCTGTTTGTCAGCCCGTTCGATCAAAAAAGCATCAGCACCCTCAAAAACGACATCGAACAGGAACCTGTTCTGACCGAAAAACCCTGGCTGCTGGAGCAGATCAAGCAGTTGAAAAGTTGAAGGTTGTTGAAGGTTGAAGGTTGTTGAAGGTTGAAGGTTGTTGAAGGTTGAAGGTTGTTGAAGGTTGAAGAGGTGGTCATCTTACCTACAAAAAAAGTTGTCATCCTGAACGAAGTGAAGGATCTGCTGCCCACGAAGGAGTATGCTCACATCTGTCTGGCCAGATCCTTCACTTCGTTCAGGATGACAACTTTTTGGTAATAGGGAAGTTCAACTTTCAACAACTTCAACTTTTCAACACCTTCAACTTTTCAACGCTTTAACACAGGCAAAACAATCCCCGACGCCTTTCCCGATTCATGTTTGAGGGAAATTTCAATCGGAATAAAATCTTCGTCACGCGCTTCATAGATGCTGGGCACCCAGCGTTGCGGATTTCGGTCAGACAGCGGGAACCAGCTGCTTTGCACCTGCACCATCATCGTGTGGCCAGGCAGGAAAGTATGCGCCACATCGGGCAGTTCGAAACGCACCAGCGCCGTTTGCTGGCGCTTGAATGGTTCGGGTTTCTCAAAACTATTGCGGAAACGTCCGCGCATGATTTCGCCGCGCACCAGCATTTGATAGCCGCCCATGGGCACATCATTTTCGCGGCCCTTCATGGTATCCGGGAAAACATCAATCAGTTTCACCACAAAATCGGCATCCAGCAAACCATCGCCGCTGGTTTGGCTGTCGTCCAGTTCGACCCAAAGTTCGGCCACCACAGGGCCGGTAACCGTCACGGGTTCGGTCATTACGCTGGTTTCATAAGTCAACACGTCGGGGCGGCGAGAGGCAAAACGTTGGTCGTCGGTCATGTATTCGCGGGTACGGCCCAGGTGAACATCTTCCGTGTAGGGCACGGGGTGCGCCGGATCGCTCACATATCGGTCGCTACCCGAAGTCGTTGGCGGATTTTGGCTCAGTTGACCTTTCGCCTGGAAGTACCATTTGCGCTGTTCAATATTTTCAGGAGGCCAATGGTTGTAGGTTGTCCAGCGGTTGCTGCCTGTTTCAAAAATATAAGCCTCCGGCAAATCCATTGTCCCGGCGCCTTTCAGGTGGTATTCAAAAAATTTCAGTTCAATTTCCTTTTGATAAAAATCGGTCGTGTTTTGTCCAAAAACAACGTTTCCAAGGCGATTACCCGGCGTACGCGACCAGCCGCCGTGTACCCAGGGGCCCATGACGATGCTATTGGGGTGTTTCACCGGATTTTGCTGCTCAATGGCTTTGTAAGTATTCCAGGCGCCCCAGCAATCCTCGGCGTCGAACAAACCACCGACGGTCATCACCGCCGGACGGATGTTTTTCAGGTGCGGGCGCGGGTTGCGGGCTTTCCAGAAATCGTCGTAGTTCGGATGCGCCATCAGGTCATTCCAAAACGGGATTTTATTCATGTCATAACGCTCACCGAAATTGCGCAATGCGCCTGCTTTCAGGTAAAAATCGTAGTTGTCGGGCGTGTTCCAGTCCCTGAAACCGCTTTGTCCGGCCGTTGTAGGCTGAGGGCGCGGCTTTCCGAAACCGGAATAAAAACCAAATCCGTCGAGCACGAAAAATGCGCCGTTGTGGTGAAAATCATCGCCGATAAACCAGTCTGTCACCGGCGCCTGTGGCGACACCGCCTTGATGGCCGGGTGGCCCGCCAAAATGGCCATAGTCGAGTAAAAGCCGGGGTATGAAATGCCCATGACGCCAATATTGCCATTGTTGTTAGGCACGTATTTGAGGAGCCAGTCGGCAGCGTCGTAGGTGTCGGTGGCTTCGTCGGCAACATTCTTTTTGTCGGATGCCGTATTGAAAGGCCGAACATCCACAAAATCGCCTTCGCTCATGTAGCGTCCGCGCACATCCTGAAATACAAAAATGTAACCCGAACGAGCGAGATTCATGTTTTGGAAGCCCGTAGAAAAATTACCCGCGCCATACGGAGAGCAAGAGTATGGCGTGCGGCGCATGATGATCGGGTATTTTCTGGATTGGTCTTTGGGCGAATAAATACTGGTGAACAGCTGCTTTCCATCGCGCATTGGGATCATGACTTCCCGTTTGGTGAAGTTATCGCGGATAAAAGCAGAATCAAGCGTAGCCTGATTTTGAGCAAAGAGCGGTGTAATGAAGGCAAGGAGGCCTAAAAGGATAAGAATTCGCATAATTGAGCAGTGGGGGGAAAGGGAAGCCCCAAAAGTCGGCACTTTCAGTTTCTTTTTTTCACCTTTGCGCCGGTAAAAAATTGCGCCCTCCGTACAAAAGTTTCTATTTCCGCTAATGAGTCAACTAAAATACAAACGCATCCTGCTCAAATTGTCTGGCGAAAGCCTAATGGGATCCCAAAAATTCGGTATTACGGCTGAAATGCTTCAACACTACGCCCGACAAATCAAGGGCTTGCGTGAATTGGGCGTCGAGGTGACGGTCGTGATCGGCGGAGGCAATATTTTCAGGGGCATTCAGAGCGACGGCACAGGAATCGAGGGCGTTACAGGCGATTATATGGGCATGTTGGCCACCGTCATCAATGGCCTGGCCCTGCAAAGCGCCCTGGAAAGCATCGGCATCCAGACGCGCATGATGACCGCCCTGAAAATGGAAAGCGTAGCAGAACCCTACATCCGTCGCCGTGCTATTCGTCACCTCGAAAAAGGTCGCGTTGTGATTTGCGCCGCCGGTACGGGCAATCCGTTCTTCACAACCGATTCGGCAGCAGCGCTCCGCGCCAACGAAATCAAGGCCGATGTCATCCTGAAAGGCACACGCGTAGATGGCATCTACGACGCCGACCCGGAAAAGAACCCGCTGGCCGTCAAATTCGACCACCTCACCTTCGCCAAGGTCATCAGCCTCGGACTCGAAGTGATGGACATGACCGCTTTCACGTTGTGCAGCGAAAATGACATGCCAATCATCGTCTTCGACATCAATCAAAACGACAACCTGCGCGACATCGTGCTCGGCAAACCCGTCGGCACTTTGGTGAGTGGGAAATTGTGAATTATGAGTTGTGAGTTGTGAGTTATGAGTTATGAGTTATGAGTTATGTGTTATGTGTTATGAGTTATGAGTTATATTATTCATAATCAAAGCACTATGGTGAAAAAACTCATAACTCATAACCCATAACTCATAACACATAACCCCTAATCCCCTCTATCATGTTTTCAACACGAGCCAACGGCAAATTGCTGCTGACCAGCGAGTATTTCGTACTGGATGGCGCTGTGGCATTGGCCATACCGACCCGGTTCGGGCAATTGATGGAAGTCTCGGCGTCGGAGGAGCCAATGATCCGATGGCAAAGCCTGGATGAACACGATAACGTCTGGTTTGAAGCGTCATTTGATCTGCCGAGCCTTCAAGTGAAGGACAGCAGCGACGCCGATGCCGCCCAGAGGTTAGTGGATATTTTTCAGGCCATTCAGCAAATCAATCCGCAATTTTTTCATTCAGATCAGGATGGCGCGCATATCCGCACCCGCCTTGATTTCCCACGTCAATGGGGATTGGGTACCAGCAGCACCCTGATAGCGGCCTTGGCCAAATGGGCGGGCGTTGACCCCTACCCTGTTCTGTTTAACACCTTTGGCGGATCGGGGTATGACCTCGCCTGCGCTTATGCCAATGGCCCGATTTTGTACCATCTTTCTCCTGAAAAAAAGCCGCACGTTCAGGAAATTGAATACAAACCCGCTTTTTCCGGGCAATTGTATTTCATTTACCTTGGTCAAAAACAAAACAGCCGCGAAGGCATTGCCCGTTATCGGGAACAAGTAAAAAATCAGCCGGACCGAATATTCGAACACATTGAACGCCTGAATGAACTAACGCAACGTTGGTTGAACAGCGCATCCATCACAGAACTTCAAGAGTGCATGATGGAACATGAAGCCGTGGTTAGCGCTTGCCTGGGGCTTCCGGAAGTGCAAAATCTGTTTTTTTCGGACTTTCAAGGGGCGGTAAAAAGTCTCGGCGCCTGGGGTGGCGACTTCGTGCTGGCAGCGGCAAATCAGCCTGAACAAGACGTCAAAAACTACTTTCAGAAAAAAGGTTTTTCAACCGTTTTAACCTGGGATGACATGACACAGGCGGAAACATCAACAGGACGAGTATCTTTGCCGACTTTTTAAAAAAACAATATTCCCATGAGTTGGTACAAACGCTTGAGAGAAGGCATCACTACCGCCACAAAATCCAAAAAAGATGTGCCGGAGGGTATATGGTATCAGTGCAAAAACTGCAAAGAAACCAGTACCACCAAGCAGATGCAGGAAAATTTCTACAAGTGCCCAAAGTGCGACTATCACACAGCCATTGGCTCGCAAGAATATTTCCGGCTGCTGTTCGATGACGAGCAGTATATCACGCTGCACGACGATCTGGTGTCGGTTGACTTTCTTCATTTTACCGACCTCAAGCCCTACGATAAACGCCTGGAGGAATCCCGGCGTAGAACCGGCCTCAACGACGCCCTGGCCATCGGCTACGGACTGGTACATGCCCGCCCGCTGACCATCGCCTGTATGGATTTCAAATTCATTGGCGGCTCTATGGGTTCAGTTGTCGGCGAAAAAATATCGCTGGCCATTGACCATGCCATCGAATCTCGCTCAGCCCTGATGATTATTTCCAAATCAGGCGGCGCACGTATGATGGAAAGCGCATTTTCGCTCATGCAAATGGCCAAAACCAGCGCCAAACTCACCCTGCTGGCCAAGGCCAAACTTCCCTATTTTTCGTTTATGACCGACCCCACAACGGGCGGCGTAACAGCCTCGTATGCCATGCTCGGCGACGTAAACATGGCCGAACCCGGCGCACTGATCGGCTTTGCCGGTCCGCGCGTCATTCGCGAAACCATCAAGCGCGACCTGCCGGAAGGCTTCCAAACAGCCGAATACCTGCTCGAAAACGGCTTTGTGGACGTTATTATCAATAGAAAAGACCTCCGTGAAACTGTTGGCGACTTGCTCGCTTTCTGGTTCGAACCGGTTAATCTGGAAGAAGTCGGTTAAAAGGAATAAGGACGAAGGTTGAGGGCTGAAGGTGGCGAGCGTTTTTTATCCCCATCGGTAAAATATTTTTACGAGGTGCGTAGCACCGTAAACGTCTCAAAAAACTGACGATACGGTACTACGCACCTCAATTTTTATCCGTTTAGCGTTACCTGCGTTACGCCCCGATGGGGCATTTTTTACACCCGTTTAAACCTTGTCGCCCAAGTGCAGTCAAATCCGAAAATTTTTTACCAAAACCTTTTTACCATTATGTTTAGCAACGTTCGAATTGCGCTACCGCTCTTCCTGCTGGCTTTCGC
>JADZBJ010000234.1 GCA_020852155.1 Saprospiraceae bacterium
GTCCGGCTATTCCATCATTCTGCACCACGAGCACCCTGCTCCAGCCGACTTTTGTGCCATGGTAGCATCCGTTTTGGAGGAAAATATGGGAAAAGCGGATTATAACTTTTTTACAGGGGCGTAAGGGTTGTCCTGAGTTCATTCACACACCCAATAAAAAATGCCGGGGACTGTTACCAGTCTCCGGCATTTTTATTGCGAAAGCGTCAGATTAGTTTTTCTGATCTACTTTGTCTTCGGCTTTGTCGCGCTTGTTTTCAGCCTTGTCGCGCTTGTCTTCGCGCTTATCGCGTTTGTCTTCCATTTTGTCACGCTTGCCGCCTTCGTGTTTGGCGTCGCGTACGTCTTCGCGTTTGTCACGGCGATTTTCGGCTTTATCGCGCTTGTTTTCGGCCTTGTCGCGGTGGTCTTCAGCCTTGTCGCGGCGATCTTCCATTTTGTCGCGCTTTTCTTTCTTGGCCTTTTTGCCTTTTTTGTGACCTACTTTTTGGCCTTTAGTTTGAGCGGCTTCCTTGTTTGCGGCAGCGTTCTCTTTGTTTTCGCGCGCTTTATCAGGCGTAGCTGCCGGAGTTGCAGGTGTAGCAACCGGAGCAGTAGCAGGTGATGTCTGAGCAGATGTTTGATTGGTTGCAAAAATCAGGCAAACCAGGGGGAGTAACACAAAAATGATCTTCTTCATTGATCGAAAAAATATGATGGTGAAAAGAATGGCAATTTGACGTAAAATAGTTGTGTCGGTTTACAACAATGTTTCACCTTAACGTTTTTTTAGGATTAGGTAACTGGTTAGGTCAGCGGTTTTGGATCAAAAAAATAGGCGATTTTAGGTCAATCAAGCCGCTTTTTTGAGTTCGATGCGGCGCATCGGACGAGAAAAACGGCGAAGAGTGGCCTGAAATTGACTTTTTTGACCAAAATGGGAGCGACCTAACCAGTTACAGGATCAGCACGTATAGGCTATCGGCAAAAATGAGACCCTCAATCATCTTTATACATTCCAATTTATTCATTGCAGTGGCGGCAGTAATGTTGACCATGGAGGCTCAAATACAGGTGGGTATGCCGCCACAGTGGCATCCTTACTTGTTTTTGATTTTTTTTGCCACCCTGGTTGACTATAATTTGCATCGTTTAATCAGCCTTTTTACAGACCAAGAGACTTTGTACTCAGGTAAAAACAGTTGGGTAATTGAAAACAAGGCCTGGTTTTATGCCCTGATAATCTGCTCTTTATCCGGCTTTTTTTATGCATTATCGCAGGCAAGGTCTGAAGTGCTGTACACCTTGTTGCCTTTTGCGGTCTTGACGCTTTTTTACTACCTGCCTGCGCCCAAAAACAAGCGAGGTTTTTGGGGATTGAGGCAAATTCCTTACTTTAAAATATTCCTGATTGCGCTGGTTTGGTCAGGTGTAACAGTGATGTTACCTGTGGTACATGCAGCGCCGGATGCCAACAGGTTTCATGTGCTCATGATGGTGATCGAGCGATTTTTGTTTGTATTTGCCATCACGATTCCCTTTGATGTCAAGGATATGGAGGCCGACAGAGAGGCAGGATTACAGACCATTCCAATGCATATTGGTGCAGAAAAGTCATATCAACTGTCCATCTGGCTATTGATATGTTTCTTCATACTGAGCAGCCTACATTACCTGATATATCAACAGATTTTTATGCTGGTTGCTTTTTTCTTGTCGTTCAGCAGTACGTTGTTTGTTTTGAAATTTAAAAAAATAAGGAGCCATCCGCTCTACTATTACGGGATGCTGGATGGAACGATGTTGCTGCAAGGCTTGCTGGTTTATGCATTTTACTGGTGTAAAACTCTCTAGGCAAACCCCGAAACGCTCACGGATGATCAACAACATAAACACGCACCCTGAATCGGCCTTTCTCTATCGTGGTCATGGTGCCGCCGCCGCTGAGCAACAGCCCTGAAAAACGCCCCCAAATGGTATCATTTCTAAATCCTTCCACTTCAATTTCCAGGTCATCGCTGACATTGTTGGAGACTCCTGTAAAATTGAAGGTATCCTGCGTGCTGAATTCAACGCCGCCCCAGGCAAAATTTTTGAGTTGCAAAACTGCTTTTGCCGGTGTGTAGGGATATTCCTCGGCTTCCTCATCAAACTCAAACCCCAGTGCAATGCCCAGCGATGGTTGCCGGGCATGGTCTTGCCGAATAATTTCAACATAATTCAACGAGCGATCAAACCGGCTGCACAAGGTATCCAGCGTCGCGTCATTTGCTTTTTGAGGCAACAGATAACGACTCGCCAAATGGCTGCGCATCGGGTGCTGAAGCGAAATTTCCCTGTTTTTAAATTGAAAGGAGATGCCCGTAACAGGCTCCCCGGATTCCCTGGGAACCCAAAGCGTTTGAATCGTCAATATAATGGAGAAGTAAGCCCAGTACAACATGATTATGTCAGTTGATAAGCCTCGTCAAATGACCATTTTCCGGGTCGGGTTGTAGCGTAGGAGTTGACCGACAGAATGTCCAGAAATTGCTCGCGAGGGATGCCCCGTGCGCCCAGCGTGGCCAAATGCTCGGTTTGTTGTTGGCAATCAATCAACGTAAAACCGGCTTGCTGAAGCGCCCTGACCAAGGTGATGAAACCGGCTTTGGAAGCATTGGGCATTTGGGCAAACATGCTTTCGCCGAAAAAAATCTTTCCGATGGCCAGTCCGTACAATCCGCCGACTAATTTTTCGCCTGACCAGACCTCCACGGAATGCGCAATACCCATTTCATGCAATTCAGTATAGGCAGCGATGAAATCTTCGCCAATCCAGGTGCCTTCATGATCGCTTCGGATGGTTTCGGCGCAGGCTTTCATCACGTCAGGAAAACAGGTGTCAAGACTGTACCTGAATTTATGTTGATTAAAAACGGAGCGCATGCTTTTATGCACCTTCAGTTCGGACGGAAACAGCACCATGCGCGGGTCCGGACTGTACCAAAAGTAGGCGTCATCATAGCAAAACCAGGGAAAAACACCGCTCATATAAGCAGAGATAAGGCGCTGCGGCGACAAGTCGCCACCAACAGCCAACAGCCCGTCCTGCTCGGCCATTTCGGCGGGCGGAAAGGTGTAATTGTTGTTTGCCAGCCGGTAAACAGCCATATCAATCTTCTACTTTCATGAGTTCGCTCACCTCGTTTTTCCAGTTAACGGAACGTTCGAGGTGGTAACTGCTCAGGCGATTGTGATAAAAATACAGCACCCTGAAATTGGATGAAATGATATCTCCATCCTTGTTCAGCATCAACGGCTTTTCAGTGTGGTAAATGCCCAGATTTTCCAGTCCGTTGCGCACCAGCTCTGCGGCGGAAAGTGTGCTGATTTCTGGCGCCAGCCTGATTTTTCCGTACTCTTCCAGTTCGAGCAGTCGGCGGCGCATTTGTTCCACAACGCCTTCAACGGATTTGAAAGGGAAAACATAATCGTCTGGCGGTAATCGAAGCACACCGAAGAGATCAAGTTTGTGATTGTCGTGCAGCAACATCTGAAACACGGCATTGGCGACCAAATGGCTGCTCAAGGCGACATTTTCAACCTGATACCGCTCAGCGATACGCTCGGCCAGGAGTTTGGTGTATTCTGATTCGCGCTGACGGTCTTCGTTGATGCGGTTTTTTGTCCTGAAATAATCTTCAATTTTCAGTTCGTTGCCGTAGCGGTCAAAACTGCGGCCCTGGTTGTCAACGAAATTCCCCAGCACATCCATGGGCTGGCCGACGCTCAGCGTTATATCGCTTCGGGTACTGAAAAAGCGCCAGATAAACCGGATGATACTTCTGACACTTTTGCCTTCGTCTTTCAGGAAAATATAATTCTCTTTCCCGGTGCTTCTGAGGTGTTGTTCAATCAAAAATGGCGCTTCCAGCACAAAATTGTAGCAAATCACCATCGGAACGATAAATACCTTTTGAGGTGTGCCTTTGTGGTGCTGGCACATGGCGCGCTGCGCTTCAACACAGGTGCCCAGCAGTCCCATTTTCAGGTCTTTTTCCAACTCGCCGGAACGCGAGCGCGTACCGCCCGGAAAGAACAACGAGTTCACCCCGCGCTGAATGCTGAGGTTGCTCATGGCTTTCAGGGTCTCGAGGTACACTTCATTTTTTTTGCGGCGATCCACACGATATGCGCCGAGGCGGTTCATGAAATAAGCCGCCGGGCCGAAGTTGTACAGATTCAGGCCGGCCCCATAACTAAACGAAGGCAAGCCCATGATCTGGTCCATAGCATAACCAACCAGAATGGAATCCAGGTTGCTGCTGTGGGTAGGCACCATGATGACCGTGCCTTGCGATAACAGCGAGCGCACTTTCTCGATATCGCCGGTGATGGTAAATCGCTCGAACAGGTTGCGCCGGCCGCGCCAGAGTGCGCGAAAACTTTTCAGCGAAACGGCATTGAAAATGCGATTGAAAAAGGCCGTCAGGAAACGCTGTGCAAAGCGAAAAGTCGGAATCTGGAACGTGCCGACGATCTCTTCCGAGTATCGGTGAATGATGCGCCCCAGCAATTCTTCGTTGGTTTTGCGGGCCTCCTCGTCGTCGCGGTCAAGGCTTTTTTTAATCAGTTTTTTGCTGATTCGGTTCCAGAACTGTCGTTCGTTCGGCGGGTCAACTTTCCAGGGAGATTCCTTGATACGAATACGCTCCTGATACAGGGTTTTGACCAGCAGATCAGACAGGTCGCGCCGGTGTTTTACATTGAGCCGGTGAAAAGTGAACTCGTCAATTTCCCGAACAAAGGCTTCGCGGTCTTCACTCAGGCGATAGATCGGCCAATCTTCAATATGCTCGATCAGGCGCGGATATATATTGGAATCCTTGCTCATTTTGCTGCGGTGGGCTTCAGGCATTGATCAATAAAATTCAGGATGTCCTCACGGCCGGTGCGGTATTCAGAGGAAGTAACAAACCATTCAGGTAGCATTTCCCAGGTGTTGGCCAATTCCTGCATGAACAGGTCAATATTTTTTTGGAGGGTTACCTTGCCAATCCTGTCCGATTTGGTGAAAACCAGCACAAACGGTACGCCGGACTCACCCAGACTATTGACAAATTCAATATCAATTTTGGTCGGCTCGATATTGGAGTCAATGAGGACAAATGCTACAACCAGCTGTTGGCGGTTGCTCATGTAGCCGTTAATCATGTTGGATAATACCCGACGTTTGTCTTTCGAAAGCCGTGCGTAACCGTAACCGGGCAAATCCACCAGGTGCCATTCATGATTGATGAGGAAAAAATTAATCAACTGCGTTTTTCCGGGCGTGCCGGAAACTTTTGCAAGACCTTTCCGGCCTGTCAGCATATTGATTAATGAAGATTTACCTACATTCGACCGACCGATAAACGCGAATTCGGGGCGTTCGTCTTTAGGACAGGCACTTTCGCGCGGATAGGAAGCGATAAATTCGGTAGAGGTAATGTCCATGCGTGGTGATAAATTGGTGTTCCGGAGCGGGCGTCAAAGATAAGCGCATATAGCAGATTTTATACCCGGATTTAAGTGATTTTGAAGATTTGCAGGAGTGATTTTCCTGATTTTCAAGGATTTACAGATGCGAGTTGTTCAAAACCACTTTAGGGTGACCATAAGAATCCAATACAAGAAGGGAGGGGAATTGACCAGTATTCAAGATCGTCAAATCAAACCTGTACAATGATGTATAAATCACTTTTTTTACTGTTTACGGCTTTATTGTCCTGGCAACATGCCATCAACGCACAAGATTTAATCAACAATAAAGACATCGTCTGGATCGGCGAATACGAATCCAATATGGCGCCCAAGCCGATGGAATGTTGGTATGTCAATAATCCTGCGCCATTTGACTATCGCTTTCACTTAGTCAAATGGCAGAGCCAGGGCAACAAACAAGGGTATTTCGGTTCAAATGAATACGATCTGTGTGAATGGCTAACCGGTCAGATCATGAAAAATATCGAAAACGATAATGCTGAATGTTATGCCGATGCCAAACTGGAACAGCGGCTTTCGCATGATGACGTACTTTCCCGGATGTCATCCATTGATACTGTTGTGACCTTTGATCCAAATACCTACGAGGAAAGGGTGTACATTGTCAGAAACCAAATTAATGTCGAAGATGTACAGTATTTGCGGGTAAAGTACAGGGCATTTTACAATGAAAAAAAGCGCTCTTTCGGCGCTGAAATGTTGGCCTATGCACCAATGGTCAAGGATAGATCAAACCCGGATCAAAATCAACCCCCCAAAACAAAGCCTTTATGCTGGATAAAAGCGCCTAAAGCCATACCGGCCACCGTTGAGCAAATCATTCAACAGCCTGACATCAACTGGGCGGCGCAGTACAAGGGAAATCTGTTGCCTTTCGACAGTTTTCACATCGTAAAACAGCAAAAAGACTTGCGCAGTATTGTTCTTCGCGAGGCGCAGTCGCCCGTTAATCAGGCTTATAACTATCAATTTGAGCCACTCAGTCAAAAGGAAATTGACCAGGCTATCACAACAATTGACACCGTTGTGACCTTCGATCCTGAAACCTACGAGGAGAAAATTACAGTGGCTAAAAGAGATATACTCTCCAACATCAAAAGCATCAATTTCGTGTTTTTGTGGTATTACGACAGCCGGAAAAAACTCCTGTATGCCAAACCAACTTTCTCGCAAATTCTGGAGGACATGTCGGACGACGCGGGGACTTTCCGATATTCAAAGCCGTTTTTCTACCAAAAAATTGAGTAAATGGTTTGAAGGTGGTTAGAGATAGTTAGATATGGTTAGAAATAGTTAGAAATAGTTAGAAATGGTTTGAATGGCGCTGGCGCGCCGTTTGAAGTTGTACACTCACTCGCTCGTGAGCGTCTCTGACGCGACACGCACTGTCGGCAAATCTCTGATTTGTGCACTAACCAAAATTTGGCGGTAGCCTCAGAAAACAGCACAAGAGGGTGTCTCATAAGTCATAAAATCGAGCAAATTAGTTTAACCGCTAATGACGCTAAATACGCTAAGTTTTTGATTTTCAATATTTTGCGTAATTATCGTCATTAGCGGTTAATCATAAAAAGCACAGAATCACTACTTATGAGACAGCCTCTTGCATTACCCCCTCGCTCGCGAGCATTCACTAACTTACGCAATCAGTGCTCGTGTCCGATGATCTGGCGCTGGTCAGGGATAGTGACGACAATGCGGGCATTCTCATCGAGGATGATGCATTGACAAGCCAGACGGCTTTCGAGGCGCGGGCTGATCGCGCGATCAATAAAATCTTCTTCTTTATCGGAAATTTCTTCCAGGTATTCGTCGCCGGATTCGACGTAGATATGGCAGGTTGAGCAGGCGCAAACGCCGCCGCAGTTGTGGTTCAGGTGAACGTCAACTTCTTCGGTTATTTCAAGGATAGACTGGTCCTCGAATTTTCCTGAAACGGTCTTTTCAGGAATGGATTTATCTTCGAATTTGAATGTAATACTGGCCATGAGTGAGTTTTGCTATCAAGCGCGGCAAAACTAACACCTTTTGGAGCATTTGGTTTAGAATCTTTCTAAGAAAGTATACCCGGAGTAAAGTGATTTTGAAGATTTACAAGATTGACTTTCCTGATTTCCAAGGATTTACAGACGCCAGGTGTTCAAAACCTCTTTGGGTTGATTATTGATACTTAGGGGTATTAAATCTCCCGTAGGTGCGGCAGAAAATCTGCGTTATCTGCGTTTTTAATCTGCGAAATCTGCGGGAAATAAAGTTAGAATGACACATAAAAAAAGGAAACGCCCATGTCGGGAACGTTTCCTTTTTTGTTCATCCAAATGAGCACGAGGTTACTCGTTCAGGCTCATCTTGATTTTCTTTTCCAGTTCAGCGACAGTGTCTTTAAAGATCATGTCGGTATCCATCATGTCCTGAACAGCTTTGCAGGAGTAAATGACGGTGCTATGGTCGAGTCCGCCAAAGGTTTCACCGATGGTTTTGAGAGACTTGTTGGTCATTTTTTTGGCCAGGAACATGGACAGTTGGCGCGCAATAACGATGTTGCGTTTGCGGGTTTCCTGATGCAGTTTCTCTACCGGCACATTGAAATGATCGGCCACTAATTGCTGGATAAATTCGACCGTGATTTCGCGGTTGATGGTGCTGACAAAGTTGCGAATAACTTCCTTGGCCAGATCAATATCAATATCGCGCTGAATCAGTGTGGCCTGTGCCAGCAGTGACACCATGACGCCTTCGAGTTCGCGAATGTTGTTTTTGATATTGTAGCAGATAAACTCCAGTACATCCGAGGCGACGTCAACGCCTTCATTTTCCATTTTATAGCCCAGAATGGCCATGCGCGTTTCCAGATCGGGCGCTTGCAGGTCGGCGCTCAAGCCCCATTTGAAACGGGAAATCAGGCGATCTTCAATCCCTTCCAGGTCTTTAGGCGCGCGGTCGGAAGTCAGGATGATCTGACGGCCATTTTGGTGCAGTTGGTTAAAGATGTGGAAGAAAATTTCCTGCGTTTTTTGCTTGCCCGCCAAAAACTGGATGTCGTCAATAATCAGCACGTCAATCATCTGGTAGAAGTTGACGAAATCGTTGACGGCGTTGTTTTTAATGGCCTGAATGATCTGGTTGGTGAACTTTTCAGCGCTGACGTACAAGACCGATTTGCTTTCCATCTTGCTGGCAATTTCATTGCCGATGGCTTGTGCGAGGTGAGTTTTACCCAAACCTACATCACCGAAAATAAACAATGGATTGAACGCTGTGCCGCCTGGTTTTTTAGCGATGGCCAAACCTGCATTTCGGGCAAGGCGGTTGCAATCACCCTCAATGTAATTATCAAACAGGTAATTCGGATTGAGTTGCGGGTCAACTTTAATGCGCTTGATACCAGGGATGATGAAAGGATTTTTAATCATTTCAGCATCAAACACACCGGGTACCGGTTCATTGTCGCGCCCTGCGGAGGGCTGCTTCGACTCCTGGCGCGGGGTGGTGGCTTCCGTTTGCGTACTGCCATCCGGAATGTGATAAATCAGTCGGCCGCGCTCGCCAAGTTCCTGACGAATGCTCTTTTTGAGCAGTTGTACGTAATGCTCCTCCAGCCATTCGTAAAAGAACTTGTTGGGCACTTGAATGGTCAATACATCACCTTCGAGCCGAACCGGACGAATCGGCTCGAACCATGTTTTGAAGCTTTGCGGGCTAACGTTTTTCTTGATGATATGCAGACAATCGTCCCATACCATCCGGCTGTCTCTTGTCATACCAGATGGAATTTGCCTTGGGCGAACCCAATTGTTTTCAATATGTATTGTGAAGGTGCTTTTATCGAAGCAGGGCGACAAAGATGGAACAAAAACGTGATTCGGGGTGAATGAAAAACAGACATTTTTTTGGAAAAAAATCCCCAAAACAGCCAATTGCCTGATTTTCAATCAATAGCAAATTTGTTAATGATAAATGACGCTGCAGACAGCCTGAAATGGCTCGCCGACGCGGGTTAGTGAAATTTTCAACAAAAAACAACGTAAGCAAATTGTTATTTTTTGCTCAAAAACGTAACCTAAAGGTTTTCAATCAATTATGAAATCCGCCGTAAACAAGGTGTCGGGCATGTATTGCA
>JADZBJ010000235.1 GCA_020852155.1 Saprospiraceae bacterium
CATCGTCATAATAGCGAATAAACTGCCGCAAACTGTTTTTGTAACTTTTTATCGTCCGCCAACTATAGCGCTGGAGCAATAGACATTGTTCAAGCGCCAGTACAGCCGCTTCGTACCGTGCTGGAGGCACATTAGGTGTATTTTTCCCAAATTTATCTATATTTTCAGTGCCTTCCAAGCGTTCTGGAATATGGGCATCCAGCGAAAACCCCCATCGAATTGATTCCGGCGGGAAGTACTTTTCCAAAAATCGAACAGTGATCTTAGTGTACGGCACCTCCCAAACATTCAAGGCTTGGTTCCATCGTCGCCCATGTATGTTTTTTACTGTAGGCAGCCAGGCTGATAACATATGGACAGGTAAATCAAGTGCCAGCCAATCCTTGTTTTGCGAATGCTTTTTTATGGTAATCACATCTTCTTGAGGGGGCACTCCTCCCTTGTGTATCTGTTTGATTTTTGAACGATTATCCGGGGTGTCCGGAACCGACCATCGTTTTATCGCCGAATGCCATGTAGACCCCTCAATTTTTTTAATGGCAGCCCGCTTTTCAACCTGCTCCAATGGGATAGCATAATAAATTCGCCCTTCATGTATTTCACAAGCAACCGTTAACTTGTCATTATTATACATTTTAAATTCATTTTTTTTACAAAAATACCAAGTGAATTAGTTTGTATATTACTCTAAATCAATTATTTATAAAAATAATAGATAATATCGGATAATTATCCGATAAAAATCAGATACATTGGATAAAATCCGATAAATTTAATAAAATTGCGCCATGAAAAAACAATGTGAGCATTGTAGCAAGGAAATACAAGGAAGGAGCGACAAACGCTTTTGTAGCCTTGACTGCAAGAACAAGAGTGCTGCAGTGCGTCGTGCCGATACCCGTGATGCAGTCGTAGAGGTTGATAAATGGCTACATCGCAATCGGGAAATACTGTTGACTTTGATGGGTAATTCCAACAAAGAACAATTTGACCGAGCTTTACTCACACGTACAGGCTTCAAATACGAATACCATACTGGTACCTACCTGAACAAAGAAGGCAAAATGTATCGCTTGGTGTACGATTTCGCCTGGATGGAATTTTCAGATCAGAAAATTTTGATCGTTCGGAAGAAAACGACTTGAGCACAAATTAAACAACCACAACGATGACAACGCTAACCGTTAAAGAAGCCGTCTATTAGCGTTTTTTGCGTCATTCGCGGTTAATTCATCTACTTCACCACCAACCCCAACTTCTCCCCTTCCTCCACCATACGCTGGAAAGCCGAGTCGTAGTCATTTCCGATTTCGCCATCCAGAATAGCCTCCCGAATGGCCGTTTTGATGATGCCTACATCGCGGCCGGGTTCGATGCCAAAAGTGTCCATGATAACCTGACCCGTAATGGGCGGCTGCCACAGGCGCAGGCGGTCGGCTTCCGTAACTTCCGACATGCGCTCTTTCAGGTATTCGTAGCCTTCCAGGTAGCGCGACATTTTTCGCGGGTTCTTGGTGGTAATATCCGATTCGCACAGGCGCATCAGGTCTTCAATATCCGGCCCGGCATCGAAGAGCAGGCGGCGCACTGCCGAGTCTGTGACCTCTTCTTTGGTGAGGGATATCGGGCGGAGGTGCAGCAACACCATTTTCTGCACAAACTCCATTTCAGCGCCTAAGGGCAGGCGCAGGTTTCTGAAAATTTTGGGCACCATCTTGGCGCCCATCCACTCGTGGCCGTGAAACGTCCAGCCGCCGCTTTCCTTGTTGAATCGCTTGGAGGCAGGCTTGGCGATGTCGTGCAGCAGCGCCGCCCAACGCAACCACAGGGAGTTGCTCTTGCGGCATACATTGTCCAACACTTCCAGCGTGTGGTAAAAATTATCCTTGTGCGCGCGGCCTTCACGGTCTTCAACGCCCTGCAACAACGCCACTTCGGGCAGGATTAATTGCAGCAATCCGCAGTCGAACAGCAGGTTAAAACCCACGGATGGTCGCGGCGTCAGGAGTATTTTCTCTAATTCAGTGGCGATGCGCTCTTTTGAAATGATGTGAATGCGCGATTTAAAGCGCTTGATGCCATCGAAAGTACGCGGCTCAATATCGAAGCCGAGTTGCGTAGCGAACCGAATGGCGCGCATCATGCGCAGTGGATCGTCGGAAAACGTTTTGCCCGGATCGAGCGGCGTTTTGATGATTTTATCTTCGAGGTGCGCCAGTCCGTTGAATGGGTCAATGATATGCCCGAAATTGTGCTCGTTGAGGCTGACGGCCAGGGCATTGATCGTAAAATCGCGTCGGTTTTGATCGTCTTCGAGTGAACCTTGTTCCACAGCAGGTTTGCGGCTGTCGGGGCTGTAACTTTCGCGGCGCGCGCCGACAAATTCGATTTCAAGTCCTTCAAAACGCAGCATGGCTGTACCAAATCGGCGATACACCACAACTTTGGGCCTTGGCGACAGGGAATTGGCGACCATTTCGGCTAATTGAATGCCGTCGCCAACGCAGACCACATCAATGTCTTTGGTCGGGCGACCCAACAGGCGGTCGCGCACGTAGCCACCAACGACGTATGCTTCTACCTGGCATTGTCGGGCGGCCTGAGCGATCAGGTCAAATACAGTTCTTTCGTGCGGTTGAATATTGAAAATCATGGTATCAGCCGTCGCAAACTTCTGAATATGTTGGGGTTTCCCGGTCGGCAGAAGGCATAATTTCGACGTTTGAATAAACTTCTTCCACTTCATCCAGAATAGCGAACAAGGTGGCAGGCTCCATTTCGGTCACCAAGCGGGCGCGATAAGCCTTCACATGAGGCAGGTCGCGCAGGTAGGGCGCGTAGTGACGGCGCATTTCCAGTACGCCTAATTTCGGGCCTTTCCAGGCCAGGCTGTCCGTCAGGTGCTGCCGGGCAGCGGCAACACGCTCATGCACCGTCGGCGGTGGCAGGAGTTCGCCGGTGGCGAAATAGTGTTTTATTTCCCGAAAAATCCAGGGATAACCAATGCTGGCGCGGCCAATCATGATACCGTCCGGTCCAAAACGCTGGCGGTATTCGAGGGCTTTTTGCGGACTGTCAATATCGCCGTTTCCAAAAATGGGAATGTGCATGCGCTGGTTTTCCTTGACCTTGGCGATCCATGCCCAGTTGGCCTCGCCCTTGTACATCTGCGAGCGGGTGCGGGCGTGAATGCTCAGGGCCTGAATGCCGACATCCTGCAGGCGTTCAGCCACTTCGAGTATGTTGATGCTGGCGTCGTCCCAACCCAGACGGGTTTTGACGGTCACGGGGCGATTAGTGCTTTTAACGACGGCTTCGGTCAGTTTGACCAATTGAGGCACATCACGCAGGAGTCCGGCGCCGGCGTTGCGGCAAGCGACTTTGGCGACCGGGCAGCCGAAGTTAATATCTATCACGTCGGGCTGTTGGGCTTCGATGATCTCGGCAGCGCCAATCATATTTTCGAGTTGCCCACCGAAATACTGGATTCCGATGGGACGCTCGTAGTCGAAAATTTCCAGTTTTTGCAAGGACTTCTGAGCGTCGTGTACAAGGCCGTCCGCCGAAACGAATTCGGTGTAAACCATGTCCACACCCTGCATTTTGCACAGTTTTCGAAATGGCGGATCGCTCACGTCTTCCATCGGCGCGAGCAACAAGGGAAATTCGCCCAACTCTACATTTCCAATCTTGACCATAGTAATAGTATCCCTGAAAAGGGCTGCAAAATTACAACTTTGAACGGGAATAGTTTACGTGCGTTGAGGTTTAAACACAGAGTGCACAGAGTGTTGCACAGAGTGCACGGAGAAATTTAAAGAAAAAAAGCCCTCTGTGCTCTCTGTGTTTAATCTCCGTGTACTCTGTGTTTAAACCTCTGTGTTAAACCCAAATCCTAATTCGACCCAGTCGCCGAATTATTCACATCACCCACTTTTATGCCTTTGAAATTCGCGTTGGTATGCGGCCCCTGCAAATTCGGGATGAAAATAGTGCTTTGAGGCAGCCCTGAAGCAAACGGATTGCCGGGGTTGGAGAACGTTGTGGCTGCTGGCAAAAATCGCCAGGAGGTATTATTCGGAAATGCCGCGTTAATGCCCAGCAGCACTTTACGGCTTTCTACAATATCAAAAGTCGTCACGGATCCGCTTTGGTTGACATCTGCGGCGATAATTTTCCAGGGAGAATCCAGCGGCTCAATACTGAGGATATGCTTGGAGGTCAGCACCAGGTCGAACGTGCTCACGCCGTTCAGGTCAATCGTATCCAATGTCGGAACAACCGTGTAAGCGCCGCCCGCCGGTATGTCATTAAAGGCGAAATTTCCCTGTGCATCGGTGTAGGCCGTTATGCCGTTTCCGGCATTGATAAACACTTTTACGTTGAGCATCGGCTGCCCCCAATGAGTTTGAATATTTCCTGAAACGACATAACCAGGAATTACCGGTCGCGCATAGCCATTGACACTGACCATGTTAAGATTGCCGGCATCAAGCCAGTTTTTCAACTGCGAACCGGCAGTGCCGCCCTGCGCCCATGACAGGTCAAAACGCCCGCTGTATGCACCCGTTACGGTACAACCGCCATTTGTCGTGCTGCCGCCGTGCAATTGCCCGATGACGCGTTTGTTTTGGTCAAAAAGCGGACTTCCCGACGAGCCGGGCTGAAATGTGCCAATATCCAGCACCGTTTTCCAGTGCGTTCTGACCGGACTAACGCCATACACGCCACCCCAGTTCAAGGTTTGCGGATGAATGCTGGCAGCCTGGGTATCTATCGAAATTTTCTTGATGTCGCCTTGCGGGTGATGGATATAGACCGTTCTGGATTTTGTTGTTGCCGTATCGCGCGTCCAGCCATTGAAATAGACATCGTAATTGGTCGGAATAGGGTTGATTTTCAGCAACATAAAGTCGGTCTGCGCACGATAGGCAATGCGCTCACAACCGAGAACGGACTTGGTTTGAGGTTCCGTAGCCGGGTTGGTACAGCCAACGGCTTCGTAGTCAAAATCAAAACGCCAAACCGGAAAATCGGGATTATTCAAAAGCAGTTGGCAGTGGTGCGCCGTCAGGAAATAAGGGTCGTAGGTGCCTGCGGTATTAGCCACCAGCGTACCGGAACACCAACCCGAACCGCCCGGAAAAACCATCAGGATGCGCGCTACGCCACGCTTGTGCGATTGCCAGTCTGCACCCGTCGAACAGTTGATATTGACGTTACAGGCCAACGATTGGCCAAAATCAAGCGGCCCTTCTGCACCGTTGAGCGCTGTTTTGTCGTAGGCGTAGTCAACGCGTGTCAGTTGTAGCTGTGACTGGCCGCGTACCGGGGCTGGTTCGATTAATTCCAGCACAAACGACTCGCCGCGAATCGGGCCGATCAGAAAACGGCCGTCCGGCAAGCAACTTTCTGCCGTGTAAGCGCCCCAAACGCTGCTGCGGTCAGGCGTATAGGCAAAAAACTGTGCGCCCTGCGGCAAACGAAGCACATCAAACACAGGCAACAAGGCCAGCGCACCGGGCGATTTCACCTGACAACGCCACACACGGCCGCCATCCGGCAATGCTGTCCAGACGCCGGATTGTTGAATATCTATGGTGGTGAAAACAGGCGCAGCAAAGCGATTTTGACCCGGTGTACGGGAGTCATCGGCCAGTGCAGCGGCAGCATCCAGGCGCGGTATCGCGACTACAGGAACGGCTTGTTCGTTGATGAGCGCCGCCCATTCAGGACGTTCGGCGGCAGTCGGAATTTTTTGAACAGGTTGAGCGAAGGCAATTGTCGGTAATATACCGATCAAGAGGAATAAAAATCGGGTCATGGAAAGAGCGGATTATCTATTAAGAAGCCAAGATACACGCAATTTTCATTCCACAAATCACTGTCCCACGCCCGCCATATCTGACAGCAGTTTTTGAACTTCGCTGAGCCGATAAACGCCGTCTCTGACAAGAATTAATTCCTTGTTGGTTTGTTTTAATGAAATGCCCATGACACGCCCGTGCTTTTGAATAAAAGCCATGATGTTTTGAAAATGGGCGGTCTCGAAAAATGAGGATTGCGGGTCGCTCAGGAAATAGCAACGCAGTTTTCCGCCTTTCAAAATGAGGCGTTCAAAACCGATTTTTTTGCAGAACCATTGCAAACGAAGGCCATCAAACAGGGCATTAACCGGTTTGGGGAGTTTCCCGAAACGGTCTTGCAAACGACTCGCAAAGGCTTCAATGCCCGCTTCGTTTTCAATATTATTGAGTTCTGTGTACAGGTTGAGGCGCTCTTGCGAGTTGGTGACATACTCTGACGGGATGAGCATTTCAACATCGGTTTCGATGGTCACATCGCGCACATAAGTGCCTTTTTGGGCGATTTCTTCCTGGAAAATATCCTTGAAGTCGGTTTCCTTCAGTTCCTGAATAGCCTCGTCCAGGATTTTTTGATAGGTTTCAAAACCAATATCGGCGATAAAACCGGATTGTTCACCACCCAGCAAATTACCGGCGCCTCGAATATCGAGGTCGCGCATGGCAACATTAAAACCCGAACCCAATTCGCTGAATTCTTCGATCGTGCGCAGCCGTTTTCGGGCCTCTTGCGTCAGCACGGACATCGGCGGTGCAAACAGGTAGCAATACGCTTTTTGGTTGCTGCGCCCTACCCTGCCCCGCAACTGGTGCAAGTCGCTCAGGCCAAACATATCCGCCCGGTTGATGATGATCGTGTTGGCATTCGGAATGTCCAGACCTGTTTCAATGATATTGGTACAAACCAGCACATCGAATTTTCGGTCAATAAAATCCACCAGCACTTGTTCCAGGTGTTGCGAATCCATCTGGCCATGCGCCATAGCGACTTCTGCTTCCGGACAAACGCGGCGCATCAACTCCACCATCGCGGGCAGGTCATTCACGCGGTTGTGCACGAAATACACCTGTCCATTGCGGTTTAACTCGGCCATGATCACCTCTCGAATGAGGTCTTCATCAAACACCCTGATCTCGGTATGAATCGGTTGCCGGTTAGGCGGCGGCGTGCGAATGACCGACAGGTCGCGGGCAGCCATGAGGGAAAATTGCAGTGTCCGTGGAATGGGCGTCGCCGTCAGGGTAAGGGTATCTACGTTGACCTTCAGGGCGCGCAGTTTTTCCTTGGCGGCTACGCCGAATTTTTGTTCTTCATCCACGATCAACAGGCCTAAGTCCTTGAACACCAGTTCTTTGCTCAACAGCGCATGCGTGCCGATGAGTATATCTAATTTGCCGTCTTTCAGTCTGTCGAGAATATCCTTGCGCTCTTTGGCTGTTCTGAAACGATTGAGATAATCCACCGACACCGGAAAATCGGACAGCCTTTCAGAAAAAGTTCGGCCGTGTTGCAGCGCCAGAATGGTGGTCGGCACTAATATCGCCACCTGCTTGCCATCGGCTACCGCCTTGAACGCGGCACGAATGGCGACCTCTGTTTTTCCAAAACCGACGTCGCCACAGATCAGCCTGTCCATCGGATATTCCTTTTCCATGTCGGCTTTCACCTCTTGCGTACTCCTGAATTGGTCGGGCGTATCCTCGTAAACGAAACTGGCTTCGAGTTCTGTTTGCAGATAACCGTCGGGCGGGAAGGCGTGCCCTTTGGCCGCGCGGCGCGAAGCGTAGAGTTTGATCAATTCGGCCGCAATATCCTTGATTTTACGCTTCGTACGGGCCTTGAGTTGCTTCCAGGCATCGGAGCCTAATTTGCTGAGTTGGGGTTGTTCGCCTTCTTTGCCGAGGTATTTTGAAATCTTGTGCAGCGTGTGAATGCTGACGTAAACGATGTCATTATTTTTAAAATTCAGGCGAACGGCCTCCTGTTTTTGTCCTGCGATTTCTATGGTTTGCAGTCCTGCAAAAATGGCAATGCCGTGGTCAATATGCGTCACATAGTCGCCCGGAGCGAGTTCGCGCAACACCCGCACGTTCATCGCCTGATCTTTGTTAAAACCCTGGCGTATTTTGTATTGATGATAACGTTGAAAAATCTGGTGGTCGGTCAGCACCTCAATTTTCAGGTCTTCATCAATAAAGCCTTCGTGCAGCGGCACTTCTACCGGCAAAAAGGCTACATCGGCTTTTAACTCCTTGAAAATAGCCGCCAAACGCTCGAATTGCTTGGGGTTTTCAGAGCAGATATAAGTTTCATAACCGGCTGCTTTCATCTCGTGCAAGTGCCGGATGAGCAGGTCAAAATTCTTGTTGAAACTGGGTTGCGGCTTGGCCTGAAACGTAATAGTTTTCGTTATCGCAGCCAAATCCAGCGCAGTATTTGACATGGTTGAATTTGCTGATAGGTAACTGATTAAGTCGCTCCCATTTTGGTCAAAAAAGGCACGCTACCGGGCATTTTTCCGCAGATGCCCAGATGAAGAGCGGATTTTGCAAAAATCTGCGACATCTGCGGGAAATAAAAAATGTCCAGTAGTGTACACATTATCACCTTATCGTCTCCGCTTACCGCCCTGGGGTGGCTTGTTCGACTTTTCCCTGGGTTCAAACTCGCGCGTTTTGGGTTTGCGTTGAAAGTCCTGTTTTTCAATCGCCGAAACTTCCAGAATAGACGAAAAACGCGATCTGCGATCAGAAAAAGCAGATGTAGTTTCCTGTTCATGCTGGCGCTGCGGTTTGGGTGCTGGCTTTTGCTGCTGCTGCTGATTCCCGCTCCGTTGCTGATGGTCAGGTTTGTTTTTCTGCGGTTGTTGTTGCGGTTTGGCGTGCTGTTGTTGCTTATTCTGTTGCTGTTGCGGTTGTTGTTGCTGCGTTTTCGGCTGTTGCTGCTGTTTGGCAGGCGCGTTGTTGGCTGTTTGTTGCTGCGCAAGAGCAACAGATTTGTTTGGGTTGGGTTGCAGCGATGATGGCTGTCGGCGATCCTGTTGCGGCTGTTGTTTAGCCGATCTTTGCTGCTGTTGCTGACGTTGTGGGTGTTCCTGACGCTGTCTGGCTGGTTGTGGCTGAGGTTGTGGCTTGGCAGGCGCTTTTTGTTGCGCACGCTGTCCGGGACGCAGTAATTCGGGCGCTTCCAGGTCTAATGGATAAGGTTGCTCGCGAATAACAGGCACTGCCATCCCTGTCAGTTTCTGAATATCGCGCAAGTATTCCCATTCTTCCGCATCGCAGAAGGAAATGGCCTGACCGCTGGCGCCAGCACGGCCTGTTCGGCCAATGCGGTGTACATAGGTTTCAGGGATATTGGGCAGTTCGTAGTTGACAACATGCGACAGTTCTTCGATGTCAATGCCACGTGCAGCGATGTCGGTCGCCACCAGCACCCTCATTTTACCTGATTTAAAATTGCTCAATGCATCCTGGCGGGCATTTTGCGACTTGTTACCATGAATAGCAGCGGCTTTGATATTGCTTTTAATCAGGTCTTTTGCCAGCCTGTCTGCGCCGTGTTTGGTCCGGGTAAACACCAGAACCGAACGAATTTCTGCGTCATTCAGCAGGTGAATGAGCAGGTTTTTCTTGTTGTTTTTTTCAACGAAATAGACGCATTGCTCTACTTTTTCAGCCGTTGAAGAAACGGGCGTCACCTCTACTTTGGCCGGATTGGTCAAAATGGAATTGGCCAGTTGAGCAATCTCGGTTGGCATGGTTGCCGAAAAGAAAAGCGTTTGCCGTTTGGCGGGCAATTGCGCAATTACTTTTCTAACGTCGTGAATAAAACCCATGTCGAGCATGCGGTCGGCTTCATCCAGCACAAAAATCTCGAGTTCACGCAGTGAAACGTGTCGTTGTTGAATCAGGTCGAGCAGTCGGCCCGGCGTAGCGACGAGAATGTCTACACCGCGCTTGAGCGCGTCTGTTTGAGGGGTTTGGCCGACGCCACCAAAAATAACTGTATGCTTGATGTGCGTATTGCGGCCATACGCGGCGATGCTTTCGCCGATTTGGATGGCCAGTTCGCGCGTTGGCGTCAGGATCAGTGTACGAATGGGGCGTGCGTGTCCTTTTTCACGGGGTTGAGATTGCGTCTGACTAAGGAGTTGCAGAATGGGCAGCGAAAAGGCTGCGGTCTTTCCTGTTCCGGTTTGCGCGCAACCCAACAGGTCGCGGCCTTGCAGGACAACAGGAATGGCTTGTTGCTGAATAGGCGTGGGGCGTTCGTAGCCCTCCGTCTGTAACGCCCGGAGCAATGGCTCGATGAGCGATAAGTCTTTGAAATGCATGAATGTAAAATAAACGGCTTTGGGCCAAAAATTCCGGTCCAGTGCGCGGCGAAGCCAACAGAACGGGCTTCTTCAGGGGCAAAGGCTTTATGTAAGTTCAGTACGTCATTTCATGAATTAATCACCATAAAATGCCTGATATAATGCAAAAAGCGCAGATGTCCAGGGCGGACAAAATACCGGATGGTAAAATGTTAGGGCAAAGGTAATACTGAAAAACCAAAAAACGCGCGTAATTTCAAAATCTAATTTGGTATGACTATAAAAAAAGCGTCCTCCGCACGAGGGCGGAGAACGCTATAAACCTATTTGAGTCACTAATTCTTAAATTCTGCGGATTATTGCTCAGCTTTCTTTTCTGCTGATTTGCAGCAAGCTTTACCGGCGCCAGCGCCAGCACATGCTTTCTTTTCAGAAGGAGAGCAAGACTTTTGTTCAGCAGCAGAGCAAGATGCAGTTTTCTTTGCGCAACATGCTTTTGCTTCGGCAGGCATTGTTTTCGGTGCTACATTGACAAAAGCATTGGTAGCCTCATCGTATTGAACACTCACGAATTTAACATTACCCTGAGCATCAGCTTCTTTGCGTACATATGCAACTGTACCATCATCGCTCATACGCTTTTCGATGTTCGGGTCAGCAGCAGCAGCTTTCGAAATTTTACCAGCGCAGCAGCTTTTGCCAGCAGACGCAGATGAAGAGCAAGACTGAGCATTAGATGTTGCCAGACCGAGAACAAACAGGAAAGCGAAAAACAGCACTAATTTTTTCATGCGGGAAAAGTTATTTTGTGTGAAAGGAATGGAATTGTAAAAAATCTTTGCTTTGTGATCTTTTGGAGGTGAAAAGCATTTCTGTAAATTGCTTTCACTCCTTAGACGCCCAAAATTAAGTCAAGGCTGCTTTATACTCATTACTTTTTAAAACCTTAACACTAACACCAACAAAAGTTGACCCGAAAATGTTCTGAGGACGACATTTCAATGGCGTTTCAAAGCATTTCCTAAACATTACCTACCATGCGCAATCTATCTGTTCTATGGCCATCGCTCCTGCTGGCAACATTGTTTTTTCTGGGCTCCTGCAATCAGCAACCAACTCAAACTGACAACACCGCACTTTCTGCTTACCTGAAAAGCCCCGAAACCGGTGTAAAAACAGGCGGCACTAAAGTCATTGAAATCAATACGCCTAAAGGGAAATTCAAAGTATGGACGAAGCGCGTAGGCAACAATCCGCGCATGAAAGTGCTGCTCCTGCACGGTGGCCCGGCTTGTACCCATGAGTATTTTGAATGTTTCGAAAGCTTTCTGCCCGAAGAAGGTATTGAATTTTACTACTACGACCAATTAGGCTCCTTCTATTCCGACCAGCCCAAAGATACCAGCCTTTGGAATACTGAAAGGTTCGTGGAAGAAGTCGAACAGGTACGTCAGGCATTGGGCCTGAACAAAGATAATTTTTACCTGCTCGGCCATTCATGGGGCGGCATACTGGCCATGGAATATGCCCTGAAATACCAGCAAAACCTGAAAGGACTTATCATCTCCAACATGATGATGAGCATTCCGGACTATAACCAATACGCCAACGAGGTGCTGGCCAAACAAATGCCGCAATATGTTGTGGATTCAGTGCGCCTGCTGGAATCCAAAGGCATGTACACCGACCCTGCCTACATGCGCCTGCTCATTCCGCATCACTACGCCAAGCACATCTGCCGACTGCCGGTTGACCAGTGGCCCGACCCCATGCAGCGCGGCCTGAATCATGTCAATCCGGAAATTTACGTGCTCATGCAAGGGCCCAGCGAATTCGGCGCTTCAGGCCGACTTGAATTCTGGGATGTCAAATCCAGGTTATCAACCATAAAAGTCCCCACATTGTCCATTGGCGGCAACCATGACACCATGGATCCGGCACACATGGCCTGGATTGCCACTCAGGTGGGCAAGGGCCGTTCATTGATTTGTCCCGAAGGCAGCCACATGAGCATGTGGGACGATCAGGCGCATTACTTTCCCGGTCTGATACAATTTATTAAAGACGTAGATGGAGGAAGGTTTTGAATGAGTGAATGGGTGAATCATTGATAATCAATTAATTAAACATGACTTCAGAATCATTGGTCATTACAACTGTATTTTAATATTCACTCATTCACGAAATCACGCATTCACGCATTGACAATGATCCAGCTTGCACATACCATTATAGAAAAGGCTTTTGCCGGGAAAGTTGACCGGGCTGGCAAACCCTATGTCATGCACCTGTACAGGGTAGCCGCTAATTTCCAGGACGATGCGGTGCTGTACTGCATTGCCTTGTTACATGATCTGGCAGAAGACTGCCCGGAATACCCACTCAGTTTTATCTATGAGCAGTTTCCGAAACGCATTGCTTCAGCCGTCGAAGCGCTGACAAAAGGCGACGACGAACCGTGGGATGAGTATATTGCTAAAGTAAAAACCAACCCCGATGCGATCAGGGTCAAACTGGCAGACTTGCGGGACAATATGACGTTGACACGTATTGAACATCCGCTCACACCTGATGATATTGCACGCATTCAGCGCTACCACCAGGCATACCTGCATTTAGTGGTTAGTGATAAGTGATTAGAGGTAAGTTTTTCATAATCTGCTGATGTTGAAAAACTTACCACTAATCACTTACCTCTAACCGCTCATTATTCAAATCTGCGTTTGTAGAACCAGGTATTGTCGTTGAGCGTAAAACCGAGGTTGATTCGGAAATATTGCTCGCTAATGGCGGTGTTAGCGCCAAAAAGGCCTGTTTCCAAACCGAGGTTTACGAAAGAAATCTGTTGGCGTGGCAATTGAATCGGGAAACCGATACCGACGGTAACACCCACGTCATCCAGTTTTTCATTGTTAATAATGCGTGGATCCTGACGAAAATACGCCCCGGCGCGGTAGCGGGTACGGCTGAAGTAACGGTTGTATGAAATGTAATCTGGAATGTATTCCAGGCCGGCAGACACAGCAACCGTATTGCGCATTTTAGCGGGTCGTGCATTGTTTTCATAAGCCGACCAGGATTCGTAATTGAATTGAGCGCCCAATTTGAGTTTATTCAGTTTTACATACTGAATACCGATGCCCAACGTAGCCGGCAAGGTCACTTTTTGGGTTTGATTCAACTGAGCAAGCAGGGTATCTACGTCTTCATATTCACCATTGGTCAGTTTGCCGCGGCTGCGCAGGCGAAGCAGTGAAAAATCCGAATTTACCTTGTGATTGCTTTCGCCGGTCATGCCAATGGTTAGCCAGCGTTTTTCCAGCGATTTATCTTCGGCATCACGGGCCAAAATAATGTCATGCTGAACGCCCAGGCTCCAGACCAATCCACGAAGGCTTATTTCGTCGCGGAAGTTATTCTGGAAATCATTGATGATATTTCCGGTAGTGAAATCAGTTGTGTTTTCAAAAATGCTTTTACCGAAAAGCCAGCCCAGTGAAAGTCCGGCCGCGGTATGGTCGCGCTTGGCAGCGATGTTCCAGCCGAATTTATAAGTGCCGCCGGTACCTTCAAAAACGGTATTGACCGGATCGCCCGAACTCAAGGTGTCTGAACTTTCGATATCGTAACCCACCAGCGTGTACGGACTGAGGTTGAAACCCATGCCATAGCGCCAGCGGGATTTCACTTTGTCCAGCACCTCGTTAATGGGGCTTTTCATGGTAAATCCGAGCGCGAAATAGGAAATATTACCGCTCCAGTTTTCATGAAAAGTCTGGTCAGAGGCCTGTTCGTAGTGGCTGAATTTTCCATACAAACCTGTTTCAAAAGTTGCCGCGCGCAATTGCGCATACGATGCAGGATTCAGCGGATTCAGGTGATAGCCGTCATAGTGCGCCACCGAAAGGCCGGCCATGCCTGATTGCGAGGCATAATACTGCGGCAAGTAATCACCCAGGCCAAAGCGTGAGTACGAAGAGTTTTGTTTGGGCTGGGCTTGCGCAAACCATGCGCCAAGCATCAATAAAAAGGATAAGAAAAAACGCATTTCCGTGGTATAAAACGATGGATGTTTTAGAATGTCAGGGTTTGGTGGAGGTCAGGATATGGTGCAGACCGTATAGGGTCAGTTTGGGTTCAGATTTCAGGTGCGGTTTATATTGTTTCAAGTGTGTCGCTACAAAATCAGCATCGCCGCCAGCCAGCAATAAGGTAAAAGGCTCGCCAAGTTGTTGTTCAAATCGCTCCACGAATCCTTTTATTTCCAAAATAGCGCCCATGAGTGCGCCATTTTGAAGCGCTGTTTCCGTGCTGTCGCCAATATCACTGGGTGGCATAGTCATGGAAACTTCCGGCAATCGGGCCGTAAAATGATGCATGGCTTTAATGCGCATGGACAAACCCGGAGCGATATTGCCGCCAAGGTAACGCCCGTCGGACGTGAGCACATCATATTTTATACAAGTACCGCAATCCACCACCATACAGTTCTGCCGGGGATACAACGAATGTGCTCCGGCCACCGCTGCCAGGCGGTCTTTTCCCAGTGTTTGCGGGGTGCGATAAAGATTCCGGAAGGGCAGTGGCGTTTCGTGGGTTAATTCCATGAAATCAAAGGCATCGGACAGCATTTCCTGCAACCGCTCATCGGCTTCGGCCACCGAACTGAGTATGACACGCTGAACGTCGTTGTGCCAGCCATAAGCCACCACATCCTCGGGCGTCCAGTGCGTCCAGGTTTCCTCATCGCGTAGTATATTGTATTGGAAAAGGGCCATCTTGAGGCGAGTGTTCCCAATGTCCACCACCAGATTCATGCGGCAAAGGTAGAAATATCTATCCGGTAGCAGCATGACGAAGCCGCATTAATTAGCGCAAGCCCTTCGAGATGAAATACCAGACCATGATGGCTATGAAAATCAGGATCAGCAAGACCAGCGCCGTTTGCCCCAGGTGCAGGAAACGAATGCCCCGGCGCCGAGGGCGGCGCTTGCGATCGAGTTGTTGTTCCAGTTGCTGCCACAGTTTCTCTGGCGGCCGCTCCTGGAGTTTTGACTCGTTTTCCTTGAAAAATTCAAAAAGATCGGGCATGGCTGATGTTTAATCAGGTATATTTCACTACCAAAGGCAATTATTTCAAATTTCAAATTGTACATTTTTTTTATTTGAAATTTGAAATATCTAATTTGAAATTTGAAAAGTTATTCACTCATTCACTCATTCGCTCATTCATCAACTCACTATCCCCTTCATAGCCAGCAACTTGCGCATTTTTTCCTTGGCCAGAATCAACTGACTTTTGCTGGTGTTGATGCTGATGCCCAGCATGTCGGCAATTTCCTGGTGCTTCATTCCTTCGAGCACGTAAAGATTAAAAACTGTGCGATAACCGGCGGGTAAATCTTCAATCAACAGCAGGATTTCCCTGACCGAAATATCGGCTTCAATGTTGAAAGAGTCGGCTGTGTCCGGCGGCGTGAATGCATCACCGGGAAATACCAGCGATTCTCTTTTACGCAACAGCATCAGCGCCTCATTGACCATAATGCGCCGCATCCAGCCCTCGAAACTGCCCGCGCCCTCAAATCGGTCTATCTGATCAAATATTTTGAAAAACCCGCTCACCAGCGCCTCCTCTGCATCTTCGCGGCGTTTCAGGTAGCGCCTGCACACACTGAAAAACAATGGCGAATACCGATCGTACAACCGCTTTTGGGCGGTGCGATCCTGCATACGCAAAAGTTCTATGAGTTGATGTTCAGGCACGTCGAGTGTCGTTGTTTTAGGCAAGATGCAAGGTCAAAGAAAAATGGTGTTTGCCGACAAAAATTTTCTTTTTTCAAAATCAAAACTTTGCGGAAATTCGCCCTCTCTTTTGAAAGTCACCGCTTTCTCAATAATCAAACCTTTCCCGGCATTTTCCCTGCCGGAATCTCATGGAATTTTATTTAAAGCCCGGTTTAATAACCTGAGTTTTAAAACGTTTAGTTAATCGTTTGCCCGTACAAAAGAAGGCTGGCTTGCGGCCGTTCTTGCGCGCGAACAAAACAACCACCACATAATATTCCATGACTAACCCTTACCTGATGTCGCCCCGATTAATCGCCCTGTTTTTTTTCCTCTTTCCTTTCTTTCTAAACGCCCAAACTGAAAACTGTACCAACGGCATTGACGACGATGGCGACGGCCTGATTGACTGTTTCGACCAGGACTGCACCTGCACCGGACAATGCGAAGATTTTTACTACACCACCTGCAACGCCGATTGTTTTTATCACCCACCCTGTAACCAGATTTCCCTGGGTATTCAGTGGACGTCAGACGCCCAAACCGGCACTTATTCGCCACTCGTTGCCGGCGACCTTGATCGCGATGGCATCCCGGAAGTTGTCACCACCCGCGTGGAAGCCAGCGACATTTATATCCTGAATGGCGCAACAGGTATGATTAAACACCATATTATCGGCCCGACCATTTACCCCGGCGGTACGGCCCCGGCCATTGCCGACCTGGACAACGACGGTTTTGGCGAGATCGTTCTGGTGGGCCGCGACCTGCGCCTGCGTTGCTGGGATCATTTGGGCAATGTGAAATGGACAAGTCCGGGCACCGTCGGCTACGCGCAACGATACGAATATTCCATTCCGGCCATTGCCGATATGGATCACAACGGTTTGCCGGAAGTCGTGGTTGGTAATCAGGTTTTTAGCGGTCAAAACGGCGCATTACTCGCTCAAGGCGGCCCAAACGTTTCCGCTGGCGAACACCCGGCCCGACGCAATATCGGTTTTTCATGGGGCGCTTCAGTGCCCATTGACGCCCTGCCGGACAACTTTTGCCCGGATTGTGCCGGACTGGAAATCGTTGCGGGCAATCAGGTGCTTTCCGTCAATATGGTGACGGGCGTATGTACGCCAGTGGTGACGGCTGCCGCGCCATTCACCGATGGTTATACGAGCGTGGTAGATTTTGACCGCGACGGCGACCTTGACGCGATTGTCCAGGGTAAAAAAGGCACACAAAACGCTGTTTATTGCTGGGAAATCGAATCGCCGACCATTATGCGACAATTTAACCTGTTGAATAACATCACTGATGGCGCATCACGCGTAAACGTGGCTGACCTGAACGGCGACGGGGAATTGGAGATCAGTTTCGTCGGCCACCCGCGCCTGTATGCCCTGCGCAACGATTTCAGCCTGATGTGGCAGCGCTCAGCCAACGACCCCTCTTCCGTAACATGTTCGAGTGTTTTTGACTTTTGTGGCGATGGTTCGGCCGACATCATTTATCGCGGTACCACATTTTTGCAAGTCATCGAAGGCGCAACGGGCGCAGTGAAATGGCAGGACGACTGCCGCTCAGATACCCACATTGAAAACCCGTTGATTCTGGATGTGGACGGCGACGGCCAGACGGAAATTGTCATTGAATGTGCCAATGCGCCGGGCATTCCGAATAATCCGACGCCCGGTACGGTGGTGTGTTACGAAGCCGTGGGTATTCCGGGTATCGCATCGCGCAAAGTCTGGAATCAACATGGCTACCACAGCACCAATATTAATGAAGACTTGTCGGTACCGCGCTATCAGCAAAACCCGCACATCATCGGCGACAGCCTGAAGATGAATACGTTTTTGAACCAGTACTTCAATCCGACTTTCCCTTCACCCGATGGCGTTTTAACCTTTGAAAATGTCGTTTGCGACCGTGATTCCCTGGAAGTCACCCTTGAAATATGCAATGTCGGCGACAACCTGATGCCAGACAACACGCCTATTTCCATTTACAGCAGTAACCCTCAACAAACGCTGGCGCCGTGGGCTGGCGCTATTCCACTCGGTTTTGCCCTGCAAAAAGACAGTTGCCGCCAGTTTACCATTCGCATTCCGCGCATTGCCAATGACTCGGTTTATCTGGTTTTAAATGACGACCACAGCAATGTCACGCCTTATTCTTTGGCCAATGATTTTCCGATTACAGCCATTGGCGAATGCGAATTCCGAAACAACATGGCGGTGTTTTACTACGCCTATCAACCGGATGCCCTGAATCTCGGCCCGGATACATCCATTTGTTATCATACCAGCCTGCCGCTCGACGCCGCCGGCCATGAATATGTAACCTGGAACTGGCAAAACAATACTCAACTGCCAACATTCACCGCGCCGGGACCGGGAACATACACTGTGACGGTCACCGACGTTTGCGGCATCACGCAGACAGATGCCATCACCATTTCCTATAACCCCGCTACCCTACCCGACCTGGGATCTGACAGGGTTATGTGTCAGGGTGAAAAAGTGACTTTACTCGAAACGGGTTTTGACAATTACGCCTGGTCGCCGGCCAATATTCTTGACTGCGCCAACTGTGCCACGGTACAAGCCGGCCCGTCCGCTACAACACAAGTCATCCTGACGGCCTCATTTGCCGACGGCTGTACCAACCGCGATACGGTCATGATTATGGTGAATGACACGTTTAATTATCGCATTGACACGACTATATGCTACGGTCGAGAGGTGCAATGGGTAAATCAGGCGGGCAGCATGACGACCATAAATCCCGATCAGGAAAAAACATTCTTTTATAGCACGCAATCCGGCTGCGACTCGACAGTTACGGTTCGGGTTATTGGCACGCCAGTGGGTACGTTCCAGATTCAGGTGGACACAGCAGTCTGTCTGGGTAAAAGCATTGACTATCTCGGCTTTAACCTCGAACCGGGCGATTCCCAATTTTATCCACTAACTGCCTTAACGGGCTGCGACTCGTCCGTCACGGTCAATGTGCTACCCAAGGACACCTTCTATACCACCGAAAGTCGGCGAATTTGCGCAGGTGACAGCAGCCTGATTTTTGGATCGCCAATTACCGTTTCCGGTATTTACCCACGTTTGTTTAACGCCCGAAACGGCTGCGATTCGACGCATGTGGTGTACCTGACGGTGCTGGATCCGATTGTGCTGGACATTCAGGGAACGCCTGCGTGTGTCAATGAGCCTACCGGCGCTGTGTCGGCAATGGTTTTCGGAAATGCTCCGCCATTTGATTACGCCTGGGATATTTTAGGAGAAACTTCGCCGCAAGTAGCCGAATTACCCGCCGGAACATACAACCTGACTGTAACCGACGCCAATGACTGCACAGAAACAGGCAGCGTGGATGTAGAAGAATATCCGGCTATTTTAGCCACCGTCACGGTAGATTCTGTGCGATGTTACGGCGAGAAAAACGGCAGTATCCTCATTGAAAGCAATGACCCAACGCTGACGTATAGCCTTGATGGCGGGCCATTTAACGGCATTAAACAATATAACAACCTTGAAGCCAATGACTACGTGCTCCAGATTCAGGATAGTTATGGCTGCGTTGACACCTTTGATCTGAATGTAGGTCAGCCGGATGAATTTTATTTCCGACTGCCCGAAGACCTGACCATCCGGCTCGGCGATTCGGTCGCATTTGATATTCAGCACAATAGCGCAGGGCCATTTCAGTTTATATGGAATGACACGTTGTTTTTGAGCCATCCGAACAGTTTACAGGCGGTCAGCACGCCGCATAAATCATTCCGCTACGACCTGCTTTTGTTAGATAAAAACGGCTGTAGCGCCCGCGACCAAATCCTGATTACGGTACAGCGCGTATTCGACGTATATGTACCGAATGCTGTGCATGTGCTACCCGAATCCGGCGCCAATGGCCGACTTGACATTAGTTTTGGCGCTGCTATCGAGAAAATCAACTATTTCCAGTTGTACGACCGTTGGGGCAATCTGGTGCATGAATTGCACAACTGGACGCCCAACGACAACAGCCGCGCCTGGGATGGCTACCACGATGGCAAACCCATGACGCCGGGCGTACTGGTCTGGGTGATGGAAGTGCAACTGGTGGATGGCACAACCGAGCGATTAAAAGGTGATGTAACCGTGGTGCGGTAGTACCGGCGAAACCCAGTA
>JADZBJ010000236.1 GCA_020852155.1 Saprospiraceae bacterium
AACAATGGAGTAAATCCATCATGTCCTGGAACAATATTTATTTGCAACTTAAAATTCATTTTAATGACCGGATTGACACATACAAATGATTTTGCAGTGCCTGACACAGAAATCTGAACACTCCCCCAGTGCCTTCAAACAACTTCAAACGCGAGCGCCAGCGAGCATTCAAACAATATCTAACCACATCAAACAATATCAAACGGCGCGCCAGCGCCTTCTAACAATATCTAACCACATCAAACGGCGCGCCAGCGCCATCAAACAATATCAAACCACTTCTAAGCATAAGGATTAGGCGGAAGTTCGATGTACGAAAATCCGGCGGCGCGGAGTTGGGTGATGGTGGCTGAGTCAGGAGCCTGTTTAAAAATGACACATACCAGCAGTCGCCAGGGCGCCAGGCCAATGCGCGAAAGCAGATTTCGGAAAGCAATTTGGCGTTTTACCTTGCCGAAAAAACCTGTCGGCGGCGGGGCCATGCTCATTTCAGGTTCATTTTGAACATAGTCATTCAGGCCCAGAACAGCAATGGCGGGGAGGCCCATCCCCATAGCGACCTTTTCAATTTCTCTTTCTGAAATTTTATAAACGTAGTTGCCTACTTCTTCAAAGGAATATTGATTTCGCCAGATGCGCCTCAGGAGTTCAGGCTGAATGCGATACAGCAAGTTTTTCAGGGCCAGTAGCATCGGGCTGTTCATGAGCGGGTCTTGCGGTTCGATCAGGATGATGCCTTTTCGGCTCACGCGCAGCATTTCATAAATAGCCAGGTAAGGGCGCGGGAAATGGTGCCACGCTTCCTTGCAAAGCGAGTAATCGAAAGAGTTGTCGTTAAACTCGATTTTTTCAGCGTTTTGGCGGCTATATGGGCCGATGAATCCGCGTTCGTTCGCCAGTTTTAGCAGTGCATCGCCGATGTCTGTTGCCAACACATCTACCTGTTGGTCGCGCAGCCAATGAGCGTCTGTGCCGATGCCATCGCCGATGGTAATCCATTTTTCATGCTGGGCAAGCAGGGGGCGCAAGGTTTCATACATGCGCGTATGCCGCCATTCATGAATGGTGTTTTTCAGGGTTGTCAGGCGTGCGAGCGGATCGCTGTGGCTGGCTTGCTGTTGCTGAAGGTGCGCTTCGTGCAGCTGATAGCTGCGGTCGGCAAAAGAGGATTCCGGTGCTGAATTCATGAGCGCAAATGTAGGCAGCCCGAAGGCAGGTTTCCGGGGAAAAATATCAAGCATTTGATTCGGTATGGAACATTTTGCAGAAAGTGTCAGTTCTTTGTCGTCATGCAAACAGGAACAGTCATCAAATCAACCGGCAGTTGGTATCAAGTGCAGCCCGATGAGGGCGGAGAGCCGGTACAGTGCCGCATTCTGGGCAAGTTCAGGCTGGACGATGTGCCGCTCACCAATCCGGTAGCGGTAGGCGACCGCGTGGAGATCGCGCCGGACAACGAAGCAGGCAAAGGTTTGATTAAAAAAATATTGCCCCGCACCAATTATGTCGTACGCCAATCGCCGCGCCGCAAGCACGATCTGCACTTGCTGGCGGCCAATATTGATCAGGCGGTACTCATCACCACCATCATTGAGCCTGACCTCAAGCCCGGATTTATTGACCGATTTTTGGTCATGATCGAACACGACGACATACCCGTGTCCATTGTGTTCAACAAAGCGGATTTATACCACGAGGAGGCGATGGAGCGATATGCAGAAATGAAGCATATTTATGAAAAAATAGGCTACAACACGCTGTTGACTTCTGTGGCCAGCGGCATGGGACTCGAAGATTTAAAGCACCTGCTGAAGGACAAAACCACGCTGGTGAGCGGCCAGTCGGGTGTCGGAAAGAGCAGCCTGGTCAATGCCATTCAGCCGCAGTTGTTGTTGCGCACAGGCGAGATCAGTGATTATTCAGGAAAAGGGCAGCACACGACGACCTTCGCCGAAATGTTTTCGCTGGATTTTGGCGGAAGAATCATTGATACGCCGGGCATTAAAATGCTGGCGTTTAATAACAAAGACAAAAGCAATATCGCCCACAGCTTTCGGGAAATGTTCAGGCTTTCAGAAAATTGCCGCTTCGGTGGGCGATGTTTGCACCTGAACGAACCCGGTTGCGCGGTGCGTCAGGCGCTTGAAACGGGCGAGGTCAGCGAGCAGCGATATATGAACTATCTTGGCCTGCTCGAAGAAGTTGACGACCAAAATTACTGGGAGCGTAATCGCGATTTCTAGATTTGGCATGAATCTGGTTAATCATCACATTATCACAATCACATCATCTCATTAACCATTGCGTTTCCTGATTGGTACATTGATCTTGTTCTTGCCGTTTCTGGTCAACCAGAAGCCGTGTCTGGATTATGTACCGATGACGACTTTGTATGGGGTAGATGTATCGCATTACCAACATTATATTGAGTGGGACACCGTGGCGGCGCGCCGTGCGGTAGATTTTGCCTTCGTTACAGCCACCGAAGGGCATGACTATGCCGACAGCCTGTTTAGTCGCAACTGGGAAGAACTGGGCCGGCTCGGTATTCGGCGTGGGGCTTATCACTTCTTTCGTGCGTATGGTTGTGGCGAAGACCAGGCCCGCAACTTTTTAAGCACCGTTAAGATGCAGCCCGGCGATCTGGCGCCGGTGCTGGACATTGAACGGAATGACGATATGCCGCCTGAAGTCATGCGCGAGGAAGCAGCCATTTGGCTAAAAACAGTTGAAAGCACGCTGGGCATCAAGCCTATCATTTACACCAGCCAAAATTTTTTCGATCATTTTCTGGCCGGCCATTTTGATGATTACCCGCTTTGGGTAGCGCGATATTCCGATGAAAAACCCGTGCTGGTTAATGGTAAACGCTGGCACATCTGGCAATTTGCCAATGATGGCTGCATTGATGGTATTCCCCGGCAAGTGGATTTGAATACTTTTATCGGAAATGCGGCCCAGCTGGAGCAATTCTGCTGGCGACCCAAACAAATTTCCGTGACGATGGAGCCAGTTATTCCGTAGTTTTCGGCCCGTAAGCAGTCATTAAACGCTGCTCCCGTTATCATGACCTCCTCAGTAATTTATCTCGGCGATTTGCGCACCGAAGCCACCCATCTGCGTTCTGGCCAGACCATTATAACCGATGCGCCACTTGACAATCAGGGCAAGGGTGAAGCCTTTTCACCAACCGACCTTTGTGCCACGTCGCTGGCCAGCTGCATGATGACCCTCATGGGCATCAGCGCGCGCGGTCACGGACTGGATATCACTGGCGCCCGTGCTTCGGTGAATAAAATCATGGCTGCCGATCCGCGTCGGATAAGCCGTATTGAAATTACTTTTGAAATGCCTGACAACGGTTTTACCGACACGCAGAAAAAAATCCTGGAAACAGCTGCCAGAACCTGTCCGGTGCATTTCAGCATCGCCGAGGGCATCGAAGAAGTGCTGGAATTTCGCTGGTAAATCACTCATTCATTCACCTCCTCCAGATAAGCCTGGAGCAGGGGCAGTAGCGGCTGATGAACCGGGACGAAAATTTCTTCAGAAAGGCGATTTACCTCATGCCAGTGAATTTCTGCAATATCGTCGCTGGCCACGGCTTCACCGCCTTCAAAAGTGCAGGCGTACAAATGCGTGATGATGCCATCCATGGCATTGTGATACCGCCAGTCTTCGATGCGTTGCGAGCCGAGATAGGTCCAGTTAGCGGATTCAAATTCGCCGCATTCTTCTGACAGTTCGCGCATGGCGGATTCTTCAAAACTGTCGTCCGACGGGTCTGAAAATCCTCCGGGAAACCGGTATCTGGTTTCGTTGGGTTTGCGGGCCAGCAATATTTTTTTGTAGTCGGGTGAAAAAACGGCGATATCCACGGTTGGATAAACGGTGGGGAAGCGGCTCAACATGCCAAAGATCACACCTGCGCGAAAGTCGCGATGGCTGATCACGTCTTTGATTTCCATGATTTCCGATTCCAGGCTTGCCTCACTGACTTCGAGCACGTGCGTTTCGTAGCGGCCTGAATAACGGCTGATGAATTCCAGTTCCGTACCGTAAATCGACACCTTCCCGTCGGGTTTTAATTCCATAATGCGTCGGTCGAGTTCCTGGCTCCAGATGCGGTCGTCAGGCAGATCGGGCATTTCGTGCACTTCCAGTGTTTCACCATAGGTTTCTTCAAACATTTTCCAGCGCAGGAGCCAGTCTAAAGGATTGATATCGCTGGGCGCTGGATTGCTGCCCAGGAAAACAATGACACGGTTGTGTTCCTTTTGTACCTTTTCGATCAATTGAAGGTGTAATTCACTCAATTCAAAGACCTGAAAACGACCAATGATGATACCTGTTCCGCTGGATGCTTGCATATTTTTTTGTCTGAAAAGTGTTGGGGCAAAGTTTTTTCAAAAAAAATCAATTTTTTTTCAACTAAAATAAATTAAAAAAAATCAACAAATCAATTCTAAAAACAGGCCAAAGATTCAATGATATTTTCTGAAATGCTGCAAAATAACCCAATTATGGTAGATTTCGGAGCATAATTTTTACCTATTCGTTTTTCGTTTTTTTTCAACAAAACAAAAATAGTGTTCTTGTGGAGTGGTTGTGACCGCTGCACTTTTGTACTGTCAAATGAAGGAAACGGCGGCGAACGAAAAAGAAGCGGTCAAACATTTGACCAACAGATTTGAACTTTTCATGAGATTATATACGGGAAATCCGAGCGCGGTGCAAAAGAGCACTGCGCTTTTTTTTTGTACCTCCACCTACAGCCCGTACCCCTCAACAGATAATCCTGCAAATCCATAAATCCTGTAAATCCTGATCTATTTTTGCCCCATGTATCAACGCACACTGGATTCCGGATTAACGATCAGAAATACCATAGCAGCCGATGTGGCCGCGCTTGAGCAGTTGCAGTGCACCATTTTTCCGACGCTTTCACCAGCCGAGCGCATTACTGCCCGGCATTATCTGCACCACCTGGAATTGTTTCCCGAAGGCCAGTTCGTGGTTGAAGACGCGGGCGAACTGATTGGCATGACGACCACCATGCGTTATCACCTCACGATGGAAGACCACAGTTTTCTGGAAATATCCGACGGTTTGTGGTTGAATACGCATGAACCGCATGGCGACTGGCTGTATGGACTGGATATGGGTGTTTTGACGGCGTACAGAGGGCGGGGTCTGGCCAGGGAAATGTACAGGGCGCGCCAGCATCTTTGCCGCGAATTGGGATTAAAAGGGCAGATCACGGTCGGGATGCCCAATGGTTATGCTGAATATGCCGACCGCCTGTCGCTGGATGATTATTATGAAAAAATAGTAGCCGGAGAGATCAACGATCCTACGGTCAGTACACAGCAAAAGATCGGCTTTCAGCCCATTCGGCTCATACACCAATACCTGAGCGATCCGCAATGTGGCGACGGCGGCGTTTTGATGGTGTTGCCTGTTGAGCAAAATGTTTAAGAGGTTGTTTAAAATTCCCTCACTGACCCAAAAAGGCATCTTTTACCGCCATCCGTCCCTTGTTTTTCAGGCTAAAACCCGCGCTTTACCCGGAAAAACAAGGATTGGCTAACGTCAAAATCTGCTCTTTTTGAATTCAGCAGAGAAATTTAAACAACCTCTAATGTTTTTCTGATTTTTGCGATCAATTCGCCAATCGAACAAACGGATTTATGGGTCCATTTACGCAAATAGCAAAGGATATTTCCCGGTCATTCAGCCCGGAGTTGCCTAAAGAATTGGGCGACCTCGACGCGCACCTGAGTTTTATCATCCCCAAGGTGGTTCAGTATGGTGAAGACCTGCGGGAAGAAAAATTCTGGTTGTCCAAGCGCTGGAAAGAAGTGCGTGACGAGGATGGTTTTCACGAGGCGATTCTGCATATTTTCAACCCTGGCGGCGAATATTTATTGTCGCTGGATGGCAACCTGATTAGCGGTAAATGGCGGCAATTGGGATCATACAATTCCCTGATTATCGAAATAAACGGTCGAAGTGAATTATTTGACCTTCGATTTCTGAACCAGGATTTTATGGTGTTGACCAAGCACGGCGATCAGGCACGAAAAGGCATGCGTCGTTTTTTCTTTGTGGTGCATGAATCGGCGAGCAGGGCAGGGGGGCGCGAGTTGGACTGGCGTAACCTGATGGAAAAAATGTTCAACGCCTGGCGCGAAAACAGTGTGAGCGTGGTAGGATGGCTTTTTTTTGTATTGGTTATTTTTGCAATTATTTATTTATCGCTGACGTAGGGTCGATACAAAGTACCATTTTTGGGGTATTTTTATTGCGTTTTAAACGGATTGTGGAAAAATTTAACACTAACCCGTGTTTTTTGAGCCAAAGAACCGTTTACTTTTGCTACGCTTAAAGCCAATTAGCGTCTCTCCTTTTCAATCCCTCCCCCTTCCTGATTTCAAAAATGGCACGCCTTTCGATGCCCTTTTTGATTAATCTTTTGAATTTTTAGTTCCGATTACACTTTTAAAATCGATCTCTCCCATGGGAAGAAACCTTACATCCACTGCTTTTCGGGCAAACAAACACTTTTTGATCGGGCTTGTCATGCTTTGCTTCATGCCTTTTTTGACAAACGCCCAAGTTTCTGTCACTGTTACTGGCACCAACATTCCTTGTTACGGAAGTAACAATGGTACTGCTACGGCCATTGCCTCGGGCGGCTGGGCTCCATACACTTATCACTGGAGCACAGGCGCAACCACATCAACCATCAACAGCCTGCCTCCCGGCACGTATTACGTGACGGTTACCGACATTGACCTCGGTTTCGCTGTAGGTAGCATTACCATCACACAACCGCCGGCATTTGGAGTGCTGGTGCAAGCCACGCAACCGCAGCTCTGCGGTATTGCACCGGACGGCACTATGACAGCAACGCCTTATGGCGGTGTTCCACCACTCACCCTGCACTGGAGTAATGGCCAAACGACGCCGGTGATTACCGGTCTTTCTCAAGGCACATACACCGTGACTGTTACGGACGCCAACGGATGTACTGCCGTAGGTAGTGGTGTGATTTTGTACAACCCTGAAGGAATCTGGCTGGGCGATAGTACGCATCATGTATCCTGCAAAGGCCTGAATAATGGCTTTATTCACGTAGGCGCCATGACTGGTACGCCGCCATATACCATCCTTTGGAACAACGGTTCAACATCATTCAACCTGTTCAATCTCGCTCCGGGTTTTTATTCCGGTACAGTAACCGATGCTAACGGCTGCACAGCAGTACGCAACATCACCATCACTGAACCTGCGCTGGCGCTTACAGGCACTGGCAGTTCTACAAATGCCAACTGCGGTCTGGCAGGTTCTGCGACAGTTACGCCAAGCGGCGGCACGGCTCCTTACAGCATTTTGTGGAGTACAGGCGCAGTAACCAATACGATCTCTGTTATGCCGGGTACATACACGGCCACCGTAACAGACGCCAACGGTTGCACGGCTTCAACTTCAGTGACTGTCGGCGGTTCGACATCAACGGTAACAGTCAATACATCAGTCTTGACCAACGCCGGATGTACCGTAGGCGGTTCTGCTTCTGCTACGGCAAGTGGCGGCACAGGCAACTACGCATATGTTTGGGATAATGGCCAGACAACCTCTACTGCGACCAACCTGACTGCGGGCACACACAAAGTGACCGTAACAGATATTACCACAGGTTGCCAGGGCATGGCTACGGTGAATATTCCTACTGCGCCGACCCTGACCACATCAACAACCCTGACGGCTAATGCTACTTGCCTTGTTGGCGGTAGCGCGACAGCCAACCCATCGGGTGGTTCTGCTCCTTATACCTACTTGTGGGACAATGGCCAAACTACACAAACGGCTACCAACCTGTCGGCTGGCCCGCATACAGTGACCGTTCGCGACGCTGGCGGTTGCCAGGCTACAGCGATGGTAACCATCGGTCAGACGCAAGGCCCTAACGTAACGGTTAACGTTGTAACCAATGCAACTTGCACCACTGGCGGTTCTGCTACTGCAGTTGCCAATGGTACAGCACCGTTCATTTATCTGTGGTCAAACGGCCAAACAACAGCCACGGCAACCAACCTGCCGGTTGGCCCTGCTAAAGTTACCGTAACCGACGTGAACGGTTGCGCGACAACGGGTATGGCAACGATCACACAGCCAAGCGCACCAACAGCAGTAATTGCCAACAGCACCAATTCCAGCTGTTCCAATCCGACCGGTTCTGCTACAGCAGCAGCTTCAGGCGGCACGGGTACCTACACCTACAAGTGGAGCAACAACGCAACCACTGCCGTAGTGAATAACCTTTCTCCTGGTACTTACACTGTAACCGTGACTGACCAGGCTGGTTGCACAGCAACAGCGGTTGTCAGCATCGCTT
>JADZBJ010000237.1 GCA_020852155.1 Saprospiraceae bacterium
ACCGGATACATACGGACATAGCAACGCTGTAAAACTGCTCATACAGCAGTTTTTGGCTATCTCGTTGGCCATTGCGCAACGCAGGCAGTAATGCAGACAGTTGTTCCGGACTCATGTCAACATTACAAGACGAGGATTTTATGAAGGGAGCAGCTTGGAGGGAGAAATTTTTTTATCAGGCTTGCTGCGAGTTGAACTATTCCGCGAACACATCCGAGATATTGATCACCAAATCAGGTACAATATTCGTTTTCAAAGTATCGCCAGAAACAACAGGAGGCTGGCCGATGTATTTGCCCTTGTCGTTGAGGATAAACACCTGAACAGCCTGAAAATCAGGCATGACAATCCAGTATTCTTTGACACCGTTTTCCTGATAAATCTCAAATTTGTCTTTCATCTCCTTTTTACCATTACCAGGAGATAAAATTTCAATAATAAGATCCGGCGCACCAACACAACCTCGTACATCCAATTTCGAGGGTTCACAAATGACACAAATATCTGGTTGTACAACGGTGGTTACTTCTTTGTTGCCTTTCAGATTCATTCGTGTCAACCTTACATCAAACGGGGCCGCATAGACTTTGCTCGGGCTTTTCCAAAGGGCATTGCCAAACATCAAAAAAAGGTTTCCGCTGATATTTTGGTGGATGCGGTTGGGGGCAGCCATCTGAGCAATTTTGCCCTTCAATATCTCAATTCTCTCTTCAAATTTCCACAAGAGATAATCCGCATAGGTGTATGTCCCATTCGGATCTAATTGAGAAAGCGATGTAATAACCATTTTTGATTGACTTTAAGATTACAAAGATAAGATGCAATGTGCAAAGCGCGTGTTAGGCACAAACCCAATTGACGAATACACGCTTAATGCACCTCAATAGTTTCCACTTCTTTAATACCATTTGTGTGCAACTCAATATGGCGCGTTTTAGCCTTGGCCCGATAACTCTGAATAATTTCCAGAATGTCATGATCAATATACACGCTATCAGCTCCGATGACATTGACCACCGAATATTCAGGGATTTTATCCAACATTTCAGACAGCCTGCGTTTGTTCAAAAAACTGACATTAAGCGCCATTTTGATGTTGAAATGGCGGGTGTTGCCCATCGTTTTTTCTTCCAAAACGAAACCCGCGCGGTAGGTATGCTTGATTAAAAAGTAAATGGAATAACCAATGCCGATCAATACACCCAGCAGTAAATCAGTGAATAAAATCGCGCCAATGGTTACAATGAACGGTAAAAACTGCTCGCGACCCTGCCGCCAAACGGACAAAATCATGGAAGGTTTGGCCAGGTTGTAACCCGTGCGAATCAGCAAAACAGCCAGCACGCAGTACGGAATGTGATTCAGCAACGAGGCCGCTGCGGCCACCGCCACCAACAGCCAAATGCCGTGTGTAAAAGCCGACATTCTGGTTTTGGCGCCCGCTTCCGCGTTGGCCGAACTGCGCACAATGACCGCCGTAAGCGGAAGACCGCCCGCCATACCGCTGATAAAGTTACCTATACCCTGCGCTACCAGTTCGCGATTTTTGGGTGTAATACGATTGTATGGGTCAAGTTTGTCAATGGCCTCGACGCTCAGGAGCGTTTCCAGGCTGGTGACCAAAGCGATAATGATGGCTGTTTGCCACACATCGGGGTGTTGCCACAGCAGCGACCAATCCGGCATTTTTATCTGACCAAAAACATCCGCCGGAATGTCCACCAACTGGGTTTTGTCTAATTGGTATTGTGGTAAATAATAACTCACGGCCAGAGCGGCCAGGCTGCCGGTTAATACCGTTCCGAAAGAGGCCGGAAGCAGCGGCAATGCGTGAGCCAGGTGTTTTTTCCAGGCCCAAAGCACCCCAAAACTTAACAGGCCCAGCGCCATAGCCGTGGGGTTGATGCTGTCGGTCAGGCGTTCAATATTGTGAAAAGCGTGATTGAACGTGATGATATTGAACAACTCATTATGCCAGAAATCGGGCTTGTTATAACCCAATATCAATGGAATTTGCTTGGAAATCAGGATAATGCCAATAGCAGCCAACATCCCTTTGATCACTGCCGATGGAATGAAATGGGTAAAACCGCCCAGTTTCAGTAAGCCTAAAACCGTTTGAAGCAACCCGGCAATTGCAACGGCCATGAAAAAAACTTCCAGCGAGCCAAAGTGTGCAATCGCACCGGCGCAAATGGTTGTCAGGCCCGCAGCCGGCCCACTGACGCTCAACTCCGAACGGCTGATGAGCGGTATGGCCAGGCCGCCTACAATGCCGGCAATCAAGCCGCTGTAAATCGGCGCATTAGACGCCAGGGCAACGCCCAGACACAAGGGCAATGCCACAAAAAACACGGTTAAACTGGCTCGGAAATCGTGTTTCTGAAACGCCAGACGATAATACTGAAACTTTCTTTTTGTGTGATACATGCGCTGAATTGGCAGCCATCAAAACCTGCTAACGCCGTCGGTTATTTGAATGTTATATACTGTGGCAGATTGTTGAAAAGCGTTGAAATAAGCTTGATTTACATCCTTTACGAATGCATCAACCTGCGTTTTTTTCAATAAATTAATGGTGCAACCACCGAAACCGCCGCCCATTTGCCGCGCCCCGGCGATGCGCCCGCGGGCTTGCTCGACCAGAAAATTAGTCTCCGGTACACAGACTTCATACAGTTGATCCAGACCGTCATGGCCGTTGTACATGAGCTGGCCTACTGCTTCAAAATCGCCTTGCTGAAGCGCCGTACAGGCTGCTTCCACGCGGGCAATTTCCTCCACCACAAAACGACAGCGGCGATAAACGGTATCTGACATTTCATGACGATGCTGCGCTAAAAAATCAGGCGTTACGTCGCGCAGACTTTGGATCGTCAGGTCGTGATGTTGCAAGATTTTTACGCCGGTTTCACATTCTTTTCGCCGCGTATTGTATTCAGAATCAACTAATTGGTGCTTCACGCCGCTGTCCAGCAGGAGCAAAGTGTATTTGTCAGTTTCAAATGGGAAATAAGCGTATTCGAGGCTGCGGCAATCGAGCCTGACCACATGGCGCGCGCGGCCCATGATCGAAGTAAACATATCCATAATGCCGCAATTCATGCCTACAAAATGGTTTTCGCCGCGTTGCGCCAACCTGACCATTTCCATGTCGGGCAGCCCAAGGTCATAGATGTCGTTGATGGCAAAAAGCATCCCGCTTTCCAGGGCTGCCGATGAAGAAAGCCCGGCGCCAATTGGCACGTCGCCGCCAAAAGCCACATTCAATCCGCCGATATTTTTACCTGATAAGCGCGTTTCGCTGATGACACCCTGCAGGTAGTTGGCCCATTTTTTTTCGGTTTGAAATACCGTGTTCGAATCGTCAGACAAATAAAATGAATCCAGGTCGGCGGCATAAAATGCAAACCGTCCGTCGGTTCTGGCGCTGGCCGCCAGCCAAATAGCCTTGTCAATGGCTGCCGGAAGCACAAAGCCGCCATTGTAATCTGTATGCTCGCCAATCAGGTTGATGCGCCCCGGTGCACGCACAACGACCGTTGGCGCATCTTGAAAATGTCGTTGAAAATGTTGTTGTATGATGCGGGCGTCCATGTCAAATCAATTGCAATTCGCGTTGCAGGTTTTCGCGCGCCCTGGCTTCTGATTGCGTTCGAAAATCCGGTGTTTTGTAAATATGATCCTGTTGTAAAAAATGCTCCAGCACTTTGCGCCGACCGGGAATGAAAATTAAATCCGGGTAAATCGCGTACTCGCGGCGTACCTGTCGGGTGTACTCAAGGTAAATATCCCAATCCGCGCCTAAAACAGACAAGTCAATATCCAGCAACAGGTTGCAGGTTGGGTCATCCGATAATTCATGTTTTTGAGTTGCCCGAATCCAGTTCTGACATAATTCAATGCGCCGTACCGGAAACCCAAGTTGAGTCAGCCGTTTGGAAGCCAGTGCGGCACTGCGGGCTTCATTGTCCGTTTTCAGGACATTATACACGGCATCATGGTAAAAAATGGCAAAGACAAAGGTCTCCCAATCTGCAATGTCCGCGCGGTATTCGTGAGCCAGACGGAGCATATTATCCAGGTGCGACAACGTATGGTAATGCCTTTTTGAGGATGAATACGCCGTTTCCAGTTCACTCC
>JADZBJ010000238.1 GCA_020852155.1 Saprospiraceae bacterium
AACTAAAACGCCGCATTATTCCTCGCCACCGCTAAAACCGGCCGGCCTGCCAATTTCAGCATTTGAACGTCGCGCACATCACCTTCTATTAAAAGCCCCGACTGGCGACTGCGCAGGGCCTGAAAACCGCCTTTGCCATCGCCTTTCAGGAATAACCCGTAATCGGCATCCTGAAAACCAAACTCAGGTTTGGCTCCTTTGAAGTTACCGCCCGCCACAGCATCCTGAAACCCGTCGCCATCGAAGTCGCCCACCGCAAAACCGTACAAGGGGGCAAACTGCGCCTCGGAGGGCAAGGGCGTAAAAGTAAACTTCCCTTTCCCGTCACTCATCAGTACGCCATTGGCCAATTGCCCGGCGCGGAGCTCGATGGCATCCTTGAGCTGTTCAGGTTTGAAAATATCGGTCATTTGCTTGTTCTGGTAATTGCGGTACGCCAGGTATTTCTTTTTCAAAATCGGCATATTACCCACCAGATCGCCGCGCAACACATAAGGCAGCAACAAACCCGTATTGTAGCGACAAAGGATTTGCTCGGTCAGGCCATTTTGGTCAAAATCATTGAAAAACAGCGACAAAGGCTGTTCCGACGAAGCATCAAGCCGGGAGTTAAGGCCCTGATTGCCCACAAAATAGTCCGTATGCCCGTCGCCATTAAAATCGCCCGGTTGAAGGCGCTTCCAAAGGCCCGATGTCGTAGCAAGCCCGGCTTCAGTGGTAGCATTGGTCAGTTTTCCGGCGTCATTTCTCAGGAGGGTTAGCGGCATCCATTCGCCAACCACCAGCAAATCAGGGTCGCCGTCGCTGTCCACATCATCCCATTGCGCGTCGGTGACTAAGCCCAGGTTTTTCAACGAAGCCTGCGGCGACGGAGCAAAATAGCCCTTCCCGTCATTCATCATCAAAAAACCACCGACGGGCACACCTACCTGCCCGGGCACCAATCGCATACCGACGAAAACATCCAAATCGCCATCGCCATCAGCGTCGGCAGGTTTCACGCATCCGCTGGCGAAGGGTTTACTGTCGGGTAGCGCGTCTTTTTTTCTGGAAAAACGCCCCTTGCCGTCGTTGAGATAAAGCCGGTCGGCCAGTTGCGGGTCGGTTGGTTGAAATTCATTACTGCCCGAAGCGACGTACAAATCCAGGTCTTTATCGCCATCAGCGTCAAAAAATGCAGCATCCACATCTTCTGCAGCGGCATCGGCAGCCAGATCAGGCTGCGCTGTGGGCGCAAATATGCCATTGGGCGTCTGAATGAACACAGCGCCCGATTGCCCTGCGGCCCCGCACACAAAATAATCCTGTCGGCCGTCGCCATTCACATCGCCAGTGGCCATGCGCGGGCCTTCGGTGGAGTATAGGAAATACAACAGTCGGTCGCGATCCCAATCGAAGAATGAACTTTCCCGATGTTCCCATTTGGGCGTTGCCGAAGCTGCCATTTTTTCAAAAGGATACGACGCCGGCGTTTGAAGCCACGGTAATGGGAAGGCATTGACATTAGCGTCTGCCTGTGCCAGTTTTAAAGTTTGATTCACCGGCACTTTATTCATCAGGGTTACTTTATCGCCGGTTGGCCAGACAACCAATACCGTATCAATGCTTGTGATGTTGCCAAGTCCAATCAGCGGACGCGGGTCCATGCTGCTCTGAAAACCGCGCATGGGCATTTGTTCCTGATAGAATGTTTGCCCGCCGGCTCGAATGAAAATTTTAGCGCCCAGCGCCTGCGTATTCAGGTCAGCGCCGGTCAGTTCAAATTTGATGTAATTGTTTTTCAGCACTTTATCGCTCTCGTTTCGATAGACAAAGGCTTCCATGTTGGCATTGTTGACCACCAAATCAAGATCGCCGTCGTTATCCAGATCGCCGTAAGCCGAGCCGTTTGAAAAACCCGGCTTGGCCAGTCCCCAGTCTGCTGCGCGGTTTTTAAACGTCAGGTTGTGCTGGTTGTGAAAGGCGTAGTTGGGTTGTGGTTCGCTGGGGATGGAATCAATGAGCCGTTTAAAATCAACAGCGCCGCCAGCGACGATTTCCTGTTGAATGACCGGATCGGCCGCGAACATGAGGTAGTCCTGATTGGTCAGGTCTTGCGCGATACCGTTGGCGACGAAAATGTCGCGCCAGCCGTCGTTGTCCATATCGAGCATAAGCGCGCCCCAGCTCCAGTCGGTGGCTTCGGCGGAGGCCAGACAGGCAATGTCGGAAAATGTTGTACCGCCCTGACTGCCGGGTTTGGCCATGCCGTTATTGAGGTGCAGCATATTTCGGCTAAACTGGTTGTAATAGCCGCTGCCGGTGGTGTATTTAAAACGGTCGGGACTGTCAAAAGACGTGGTAGTTTTGATGCGATAATCCGGTTCGGGCAGCATGTCTGTCACGAAAATATCCGGAAATGCGTCGTTGTTGATGTCGGCCATGTCAGCCCCCATACTGGCGGCGCTGATGTGGCGCATGGAGTTTTCCAGTTCCTCCTTAAACCCGCCCTTGTGGTCGTTGATGTACAGATAATCGCGCTCAAAAAAGTCGTTGGACACATAAATGTCTTGCCAACCGTCCATATCTGCATCACCGACGGTAACGCCCAGTCCGAATGCAATGACCGAGCCAAGAATACCAGCCGACTGGCTGATGTCTTCAAATGCTGGCGCGCCGGGCTGAAGTGGTTTTACAGCGCCCAGAGTATTGTTTTTCAATAGTTTATGTCCGCCCAGGGAGTCGCGGGTGTAGCGCAGGTTTTTACGAAGGTCAAAAGAGCCGATAGCGCGGAAGGAGTTATTCAGTACATACGCGTCAAGGTCGCCGTCGCGGTCGTAGTCAAAAAAGGCTGTGTGCGTCGTTAGTCCGCGGTCGGCCAGTCCGTATTCGCGGGCTTTTTCCGTAAAATGCAGTCCATTACCATCGTTGATGAACAGTTCATTTTCACGATTAAAACCGTTGTTTTTTTCGTCCGAGCGCGGGTTCCCTGAATTGCACACGTAAATATCCAGCCACCCGTCGCCATTCACGTCGGCCATAGCCACACCCGTAGCCCAGGAGCCTTTACCTTCAATACCGGCAGCCTCGCTGACATCTTCAAATTTGAAGTTGCCGCGGTTGAGGTACAGGCGGTTTTTATCCATATTGGAGGTAAAAAACAGGTCGGGCAGTCCGTCGCGGTTCACGTCGCCGATGGCTACGCCGCCACCGTTGTAAAAATTTCGATATTTGTAAATATTGAAATCGCGATCATAATGGAGGTCATTGCGAAAGGTAACGCCTGTTTCACTACCCGGCAGGAGCGTAAAAAGCGGCGTCTGACCAGACTGATCTGCTGAAGTGTTTTTTTGATTGTTCTGGCAAGCGCCCAGCATGGCCAAGACAGCCAGCGTCAAAACGATACGAAACATAAGATTGGAGTGGCCATAAATGCCGCACGGCAAAGAAACGGATTTAGAATTGATTCGATTAAATCCGATTGATTCGATTGAGTTCGATTATTACTTTGGGGTTGTAAACAGATGTGTCACTAAAATCCGCGTTTGTAAATCCGCGTCATCCGCGTTCCAGCACTCTACGTATGGCAATCGGATTGGTTCGATTGATCCGATTATTACTTTGGGGTTGCAAACAGATGTGTCACTAAAATCCGCGTTTGTAAATCCGCGTCATCCGCGTTCCAGCACTCTACGCGTGTAATCGGACCTAATCGAATCATTCGGATTTAATCGGATTTAATCGAATCATTCGAAACAATACAATGATTGCCAGCGCCGGAAAGCCGATATACAGCACTTCGCTGTACAAAACCTCCAGCCCCCACGGCGTGAAGAAATCCGATATGCCCAACGGTGAAACGGCGATTGGCCTCCAGGGAAGAAAAATGCGCGAAGCATCAAAAGGCCACCAAAGCGCGCAGCCCCGCCCGCCGTCTGTCATCATATCCAGCAGAGGATGCGATGCTGTAGCCAATATGCACCACCAGATGATACGCTGAAAATCACTGTGCCGACGATAAAAAAGCCAGGCCATCAGCCACCCGAAAGCTACGGCAAAAACCAGCGAGTGCGTCCAGCCCCGATGCCCCCATTGACTGCTGTACGGAATGCCCAGGTAAAATGTCAATACATCCAGATCGGGCGCGAAAGCGCAAAAAGCAGTCAGCCAGAAAGTTCCGCTGCGCAGTTGTTTCTTAAAAAATGACATACCCAGCGCGGAAGATGCCATGACGTGACCAAACACAGAAGCCATAGGTTAAACCGATTTTGAAAAATCAAATTTATTCAAAATAAAAAATCAATTAACCTTCAAAAAACAAAGGCAAATTAGAATTTTATTCCAAATTAACAAAAAAAGATACAAAATTACATTCATCTGATTTAGGTTTGCCCATCACCGCTGCGAAGGGGTGAAGTTAAGCAGGGGTTGTGAGCGATTCTTTTATGACATTTTACGGGGCTGTCATGCTACGCTTATCGGTCATTCTGGAAAACCGCGCAATCTCTAATCCTGATTTCATTTTTTCATAAAACATTTTTTCTTTCGTATGAAACACAGAACATTACGTCTGGGCTTGCTGGCGCTCCTCATGCTGTTTGCAAGCGTTCAGATCGCTCTGGCTCAGTTTACGGCGACCGGCAAGGTTACCGATTCACAAGGCGAAGGGCTGGTTGGCGCAACCATTGCCATAACCGGTACTACGCGCGGCACCACTACTGATGTAGATGGTAATTTCCGCATCGCCATTCCGACCAACAGCGCTCGATTGTCCATCTCTTACACGGGTTACAAAACGATTGGCGTGGAGGTTTCTTCATCGTCATCATCCGTGAATGTCAAAATGGAAGACGACCTCACCGGTTTGGATGAAGTCGTCATTTCCGGCTTGGCTACCAACGTCAAGCGCGCCAACCTGGCCAACTCGGTGGCCACGGTCAGCGCCAAGGAATTGACCGGCGTGACGGTACAAAGCACCATGGATGGCGCTTTGTACGGCAAATTCCGCGGTGCTGAAATCCGTTCCAACTCCGGTGCGCCGGGCGGTGGTATGTCCGTACGCCTGCGCGGGGTGACGTCCATTTTCGGTAATCAGCAACCCCTGTATATTGTTGATGGCGTATTCCTGAACAACGACGCTATTTCACTGGGAACAGACATCATTTCGGCTGCAGCCGGTGGCGGTAACACCTCCACCAATCAGGACGACGCATCGAACCGTATCGCCGACCTTGACCCTGAAGATATCGAAACGGTAGAAATCCTGAAAGGCGCCTCTGCAGCAGCCATTTACGGCTCACAGGCTGCTGGTGGCGTAGTGCTCATTACCACAAAACGCGGCAAACCGGGCGAAAATAAAGTTTCCATTTCGCAAACCATCGGTTTTAGCTCGCCAACTCGTCTGCTCGGAACTCGCCAATGGGACGAGGCAAAAATTGCCAGTGCATTCTATTCCCCCGGCGCGGACGAAACGCCGGAACAGACCGCAGCACGCGAGGCGGCTCGTGATGCCGACATTGCGCTCTTCAAGAAAAATGGCGTTCGTGACTATGAAAAAGAACTGTACGACAATAAACCGTTGGCAGCCACTACGCGCCTGACATTTTATGGTGGATCGGATCGCACCAACTTCTTCGTTGGCGGCACCTATAAAAATGAAGGCGGCCTGGTGGACAACACCGGTTATGAAAAAATCTCTGGTCGCTTCAACATCGGTCACCGTTTCAACGACCGCGTAGATGTTTTCCTGGCCAATAACTACATCAACTCGCAATCGGACCGCGGTTTCTTCAACAACTCGAATTCGAATACAACCATCGGCTATGCGCACGCATTTACACGCCCGTGGCTTGACCTGTCGCCCGACGCACAGGGCAACTACCCTGCTGTGCCTTCCGTAGGCTCGAATATTCTGGAATCTGTTGCTTTGATCACTAATCGCGAAAATGTAAACCGCTACATCGGCGGTGCAACGCTCAACTGGCGCATCTGGAATACCGACCGTCAGGAATTGAAAACCGTGTTCCGTGCTGGTCTCGACCAATACACCCTGCGCACCTCGTCCATCTTCCCGCGCGACCTGTCTTATTTCCGTCCTGCAGGAACACTCGGTGGTGCCGCAGTTAGTGGCACAACCGTCAATACCAACCTGAATTTGGGTGGCTTCCTGGTGTACACTTACACGACCGACAACAGCACAACCCTGCGTACTCAACTGGGTGTAACACAGGAAGATTTCAGCCAGAACACTGTCATGACGACGGCAACTAACCTGAACGGCTCACAAACCAGCCTCGACCAGGCCGGTAATGTGCAGACCTTCCAGCGCCGTTACCCGCAACTGTTTAAAGGCTTCTTCGCTCAGCAGGAAGTGAACTACCGCGACCTCGTGGTGGCTTCCGTTGGCGTTCGTGGCGATAAATCATCCAACAGTGGCGACCCGAACAAGATTTACTATTTCCCAAAAGCCAATGCCGCTTTCAACGTTCACGAACTGAGCAGCTGGTCATTTGACGAAATCAGCCAATTCAAACTGCGCGTAGCCTTTGGTCAATCTGGCCGTTTCCCTGGTTTTAATGACCGTTTCACAGCGCTTTCCGGCACCATCATCGGTGGTTCAACCGGCGTTTATACACCTGAAGCACGTGGTAACGCTGACATTAAACCAGAAATTCAGAGCGAACTTGAATTCGGTACCGACATCGGCCTGTTCAACAACCGCGTCTCACTGGATATCACTTATTACATCAAAAGCATTGACGACCTGCTGCTGCGCCTGCAAGTACCTCAATCCAGCGGTTACACCACACGCTCCATCAACGGCGGCGCACTGGAAAATCGCGGCCTGGAAATCGGCCTGGAAGCAACACCCGTTAAAGGAAGCATCACCTGGACAACCGGCATCAACTTCTGGAAAAACCAGTCGAAAGTAACCCGCCTGGATGTTCCGGCATTCAATGTCGGCGGTTTCGCAGCATCACTGGGCCAATATCGCATTCAGGAAGGCGAAAGCGCTACGCAAATCGTTGGCACCTACAATGCTGCCGATTGCCCCGACTGCGACCCTGACGGCGACGGATTCAAAGTATATGGCAATGCTGAACCTGACTTCAATATGTCGTTCACCAATGCCCTGATGTACAAAAACTTCGAACTGAATTTCCTTTTCCACTGGAAAAAAGGCGGCGATGCCATCAACCTGAGCACCCTGCTGTGGGACCTCGGTCAACAGACCTGGGACTACGACGACAAGACGCTTGATCCAAAAGGACAACTCAACAACGGCGACTACCGTACGTCTACCTGGTTTGCCGGTAATGCCGGCCCGTGGATTGAAGATGCCGGCTACTTCCGCCTCCGCGAAGTAGGTCTGTACTACACCATTCCTCGCGCGCACCTGGCAGGCCGTGCCGACCTTCGCCTCGGTGTCAGCGGACGTAACCTGATCAACATTTTCGATTACAACAGCTACGATCCGGAGGTTTCCAACTTTGGTAACAACGTATTGGCCAACACCGTTGAGGTTACGCCATTCCCAAGCGCCAAACGCATCAACTTCCACATTACAGCCACTTTCTAAAATTTGATTCGTGAATGCTGCGCATGCCGAAAGGCTATCCAACCATGCGTTTTTCAATCAGATTTTTTTAAAAAACATTCGACAATGACAAAATATATCATACGCTCCCTCGGAATACTAATGCTGTTCGGAGCATTTACCCTAGGCTTTAATGCCTGTAAAATTGAGGAAATCGAAAATCCGAACGCTCCGGAACAAGGTTTCCTTGAAAATGGCGGCGCTACATTAAGCGACCTGAAACTGCTGGCATCCGGACTTGAGTCAGTTGCCCGCTCGGATATGCAATTCCACTACTGGACGGTCAGCGTCATCGGCCGGGAATACTGGGATCTTCGCCAGACCGACCCGCGTTACACCGGCGAATTGTTGGGCGCAGGCGGCTCACCGCTTGATCCGAATGGCTTCCTGACAACCCGCGCCTATTTCCGCCATTTCCGCATGGCGCGCAATGCCTGGATGATTATCAATGCAGCCGATAATAATGCCGCATCACTCACCGACGCTCAGAAAAACGGCCTGAAAGGCTTTGCTCGCACGATGATGGCTTATGGCCTGCTGCTCGAAGCCAATCGTCAGTACGACGGCGGTATTCGCGTTGATGTGAAAAATCCGGACGCCCTTGGCCCATTCCTCGATTATGAAGGCTCTCTCCGCGAAGTCGCGGCGATGCTGGATGCCGCCAACCTCGAGCTGAATGGCGCATCCCTTATTTGGTCCTGCTCATTGGGCGACGCCGCGCGCCTAAAGCAGTTTAACCGCGCCGTTGCTGCCCGCGTAGCGATGTACCAAAATGACAAAGCCAAAATGCGCTCGCTGCTGGCTGAAACCTGGATGGATGCAGACGGTAATATGGACGAAGGCGTTTACCACGTATTCGGACAAGGTGGTAATGACCTGACCAATCCGCTTTATGTCGTAGCCGACAAAGATCAGTTCGTCGTTCACCCATCGGTTACTGCCAATGCCGAAGTCGGCGATACGCGTTATTCAACCAAAACACGCGTTTTGAGCAGCCCTGACCCGGGGTCATTCTCTTCTGATGATTTGACCGGCAATGTACAGGTGGCTATTTATTCCAGCCTGACGGATGCTGTGCCGATCATCCGCAACGAAGAGTTGGTGCTGATGTGGGCCGAGGCCAATATCGGCCACGACAATGCCGCAGCCGTTGCAGCCATCAATAAAGTACGCGCTGCAGCCGGACTGGCCGACTATGCAGGCGCTACGGACGATGCTGCGTTGGTAACCCAATTGTTGCACGAACGCCGCTACTCGCTGTATGGTGAAGGTCATCGCTGGATGGATATGCGCCGCTATGGCCGCCTCAGCCAGATTCCGACCGACCGCCCCGGCGATGTGGTACACAGCCGTTTCCCGCGCCCGTAGCTGGATAAATAAAAGGGGGTATTCGAGGCTTTATCCTTGAGGCAAAACACTGAAAAAGAACTGTGTCAGGCCGAACGGTGAAATTCTGAAAATGCTCTACAAGTACATTTTGGATTAAAGATTGGCTTCCTGCGATTGTAAAGATTGGTTTGACATTCATTACATTCGCAGGAAGTTTTTCCCTTCAAACCAGTCCCGCCTGACCTGCTCAACATCAGACGGCTCAAAATTGACTCATATGAAAACAAATAAAAAACTGGCGCATGTACTGGTATGCGCACTTTGCGCACCTTTCATTGCCTGTAACCTACCCAAAACCGCATTAGAGGAAGAAATGAGTCCTCCAATTGCCGATCTTTCCATCTCGCCTTCAGTCATTATTGCGGACGAAACCGTATCGCATTTCAAAAACACATCCCTGGGTAATTGGGATACCAGTAAATGGGAACTGGGTTACCGTGAAACTCAAATGTATATAGACAGCTTTGATTACGTTTTCAACTATGCAGGGGAAAAGGAAATTACGCTTACCGTATCGGGAGTGCTTGGCTTTGACAAAACGACAGAAAAGATTCTGGTTTATGCAATGAACCCTGGTTGCCTGAACTATGTCAGTCCCAAAACTCAAAATGAAGAAAAAATCAAGAATATCAGATCTACGAACACCCTGATTACCGGAAAAATTGATGTCAAAAATGATTTCGCTGAAAGTGTAATCATATCCGTTTATCACTCTGATTCATGGCTATCCGGTTATTATAAGCCATTTGAATCGTACGCTACGCCTGCCAATTCAACACTCAGGTTAAAATATCAATCCAGTGATCTCATTGTTGGGAATGACTGGGGAATCAGCATTACGAAGGCTGATGGTACGAAATCATGTATCCGCACCATCGGAGACATATCTGTGTACAATAACGCGCTTTTCAGCCTCAGCGCCCAAAGAATCATGAGTGGATGGTGAATGAAAAAGTAGCATCAAGATTTCAAAAAATAAAGGCTCTATCAAATATGAACCAGAATAACGAGCGATACCTTTGCCTTTTTGAAACGATAATCACAGATGCTACGCTATCTCCTGCCGATTTTTTGCCTTTCTCTGTCCGGATTGCTTCATGCACAGCAATTTATCATACCTGATTTTGACCTGGATCAGCCTGATACCTTGCTCAGTGTATTCTTCGATTCGCGCCAGTTTGCCCCCACGGGTCATGTGCTTTGGCAGCCCGCCAATTTCGAGGAAAACATCTCGATGGATCGCTCGGCCGATGGTTGGGTGCATACCCGCATTGACACCATCCTGTATTATTCCACTTTCGGTATAAAAAGAGCGGTTGTCGTGTTTGAAACCCTCGAATTTGACGCCGAAAATCATGTACTGGATTGCCATGCCTGCGATGCCAAACTCAGCGTTGCCGTTTTTACAGCATCCGAGGGCGGACGCTGGCAAGTAGATCGCTTTCAAAAACACTTTACTTCACTGGGCAGCGATGGCCAGAATGGAGAACTGGATTTAACCCGGTTTGGCCCCGAAACATGGTGCCTGACCATGCGGATGGACTGGTATAGCCAAGGGGTTTATGGAGAATATGTGTCATTTTATGACCTGGATAACCTCCAAAAAGTATTTAATTTTGTGGAACATGAAGACAATTCAGGCGCCTTTGGCGATGTGCCGGAGCGCAATTACGCCCTGGATAAAAGCATACACTTCCTGACCAATGTGGATTCGCCTTCAGGTTGGTGGGAATTTGATCTGGTTGCCAGAGGTACGCAACCAGACGATGATATTTTACGTGCTGTACCAGCCAACCTCGTCGAACGTTATGCCTACAACTGGGAAACCAATACCTACATGAAAGTCTGTCGGTAAATCAAGTCATTCGAATTTCATATCATTTTCATGAACACATTTTTACCCACGCTACTGCGCACCGTACTCACCTTTGCCGCATTTTGCGTACTTCAATACATCATTCCGTATTATTTGCTGGCAGCGGCGGGTATCGTCGCTGGCGTTTTCATGCTCAAAACCGGCGAGGACCGCGCCTTGTCGCTCGGCATTCTGGTCGGTAGCATTCTTTTCGTCATTTTTGCCTACGCTATGGCACAGATATACCCGATAAGTTCCTAAGAGTGTGTTCGGGAATTGGGTTTGTGCCGAACGAGGAAAAATTTGATTTTGATCAAGGCAAAATTTGCAGCCTTAGCCGGGTCCTAAGGCGAAAATTTTAACGCCGAGCAGAATTAAATTTTTCGAGAGCAGGCCAAAATCCAATTCCCGAACACACTCTAAATGCCCTATCGTTTTTGGCAAAAACAGGATGATGCTATATTGTTTTGCCGAAATTTGAATTTTTTCAATAGAATTGTTGGTCAGTTCAGGGAATTAAACGAGTTTCGCCCCTAAACTCCTTCACCTCATTCAGTGGCTTGGGCCGCTATTTGGGGGATGGTGTTTTTTTGCGAAATATCAACTTTATTTTTTTCTATGAACACTTGGTAACGTCGGAAATAGTGCGAACTTTGCACCTCGTTTTTCGGCTATACCAAACCCCTGTTCATAATTCATTCAAAATCAACGAGATAAAACATGAGAAAGGCTGACCTTGTGAATGCGATTTCCGAAAAGACCGGGGTTCCCAAAGTCGATGTACTCGTCACCCTGGAAGAGCTTTTCAAGGAAATCAAGACCACAATGACAAACGGCGAGAACGTTTATGTACGAGGCTTTGGCAGCTTCATCATCAAACGTCGCGCAAAAAAGGTAGGTCGAAACATTAAAAAAGGAAAGTCTATTGATATTCCAGAACATTACATTCCATCTTTCAAGCCAGCAAAAATTTTCAGCGAGCAGGTCAAAAAGAATGTACACGCACTGCCTGAAGACGAAAGCGAGGATTGATTCGGATACATCCGTTTCCTCTTGATTTGAATGTATATGAACAAACCTCAGTTAATCGCCATCCTTGCAGCACTCGGACTGTTTTTAGTGCTTTATTTCGGGTTTTCTACCAAGAATACCCACCAAACAGCCACCGACCACTCAAGAGCATTAACTGCTGAAAGCCTGGATATTGAAAAAATTCTCAAAGAAGCAGAGGCGGGACTTGATGCACAGAAAAACGAAGAACGATCAACCCTGCTCAATCAGTTGAATCAGGCAAACGCCGGACAAAAAGTTGAAATACTCAAGCAATTGTCTGGTTTCTGGTACAGAAACAACAATATACTGGCTGCAGCACATTATGCTGAAAATGCCGCTCAGGAAGCCTCAGTTGATTCCATCTGGTCTGTTTCAGGAGCGTTATACTATGAAGCATTGAATCGCAGTCAGGAGTCTGAAACCAAAGAATACGCTGCAACGCACGCCATCAAATCTTTTGAAAGCGCTATTTCATTGCAGCCTAAAAATGTAGAACACCGGGTAAATCTGGCGCTTGTTTATGCCGAACACCCGCCGAAAGATAACCCGATGCAAGCTGTGCTGATGCTGCGCGATCTTGAAAAACAGTACCCTGAAGAAGCGGCTGTTTACAATGCACTCGGCAGACTGGCCATCAAAACAGGGCAATGGGAAAAAGCCATCACCCGACTGGAGCAAGCCTTGAAAGTTTCGCCCCAAAACCCTAATACACCCTGCCTGCTGGCCAAAGCCTGGGAAGGCGCAGGGAACACACAAAAAGCAAGCGAATACGCCGCAAAATGTAAATTTTAAAGCCTGTTCGTAGAACATATAACATTTTCATCACTTAACAACTTTCAGAGCAGTATGCCTTGCGGAAAAAAACGGAAAAGACATAAGATTGCGACTCACAAGCGCAAGAAACGGCTTCGTAAGAACCGTCATAAGAAGAAGCGCTACGACGCTACCATCAAAAAAACTTTCCGGAGGCTTTGGCCATCGGAAAGTTTTTTCGATGATAACCGACACGCAATTCTTAGGAAGGTTAGTCACGACAGATCGGTTTTTCGCAACCTTGAATGCCAAAAGTGCATCAAGTTGCACCCAGAATCAAACATCAGGCAGGTAAGGCAGCACCCCACAAGCCCACCGTGTCCGGGTAGTTGAACAATATCCCCAATAGTCCAACTGCACCTCAAACACAGCCTGCATGCCCCAACCTGACACGCGCCCCGGAATTATTCCCCGCTGTCCTGACAAATACCTGTAATCAGCTGCACATTCGCTGAAAGTAGATAGCCTGTTCTATGACACGCTCCTGCTTCTTTGCTATCGCCTCGATCATTTGTGCCTGATCATTCCTCCGAATTGAATCATCGGTCGCTTATTAGTACCTAACGCCCGTCCTGACCCATGTGTCGGCACGAGGCAATTTCTATTTGTGAGATGCCCGGCAATTTGTATGGACAACTGCGCATGATGCCCCTTCATCCTGTTACGCCCCATATAAATGCCGAAATTTCGTCTTTCAATGCGATTTTCCGAATCAGCGCAAACTGAATTCTGAAAACAGGATGGTTGTTACATTCGGTTTTAGGCCCCCCAAGCCCAAAACTGTATCAGTGCAATCACCATAAACGCAAACCAGACTTTGGATAAAGAACTCATTATCAATGCCTCAGAAGCAGGCGTTGAACTCGCCTTGCTCGAAGGCGGCAGGCTGGTTGAAATACACCACCAAAAAGTCAACAATGTGCTTTCCGTCGGTGACATCCTTATCGGCAAAATTCGCAAAATGATGCCGGGGTTGAACGCCGCATTTGTTGACATCGGCCACCGAAAAGATGCATTCCTGCACTACACCGACCTTGGCCCAAAATTGCGCTCGCTCGTGAAATGGACGAACGGCGTCATGAACGGCAGCATCAATACCCACAAACTTGACCACTTCAAATACGAAGAAGACATTGTCAAAACAGGTAAGGTAGATCAGGTACTCAACAAACGGTTCCCGATTATCGTACAGGTACTCAAAGAACCGATCTCGACCAAAGGGCCGCGCCTTTCCTGCGAACTGACACTGCCGGGTCGCTATATGGTTATTTCACCCTTCTCTGACGGCGTTTCGGTATCGAAGAAAATTGGAAGCGCCGACGAAAGAAAACGCCTGCATGCACTGGCTGAAAGTATAAAACCCAAAAATTTCAACCTCATCATTCGCACAGCAGCCGAAGGGAAAAAAGTACAGGAATTGCACGAGGAGTTGATCCAACTCATGGGTAAATGGGAAGAGATTTTTAAACAACTCAAATCCACTACCCCACCCGCCAAACTCCTGAGCGAATTGGACAAAACAGGCTCCGTGCTGCGCGATCTGCTGAGCGACGGATTCAGCCGCATCGTGGTGAATGATAAAGACATGTACGCCGATATTAAGGCTTACCTGCAAAACATCAGCCCGGATCAGGTCAACATCGTTCAGCTTTACACTGGCAACAAGCCCGTGTTTGAAGTGTACAGCGTCACCAAACAGATCAAGGCTTCTTTCGGCAAAACCGCAACCATGAATAGCGGAGCTTACCTGGTGCTGGAAAAAACCGAGGCCATGCACGTTATTGATGTCAATAGTGGACATAAAATCACCACCAACGACGTCGAACAAACCATCATGGGCGTCAACCTCGAAGCAGCGGAGGAAATCGCCCGCCAAATCAGGCTTCGCGACATCGGCGGTTTGATTGTCATTGACTTTATTGACATGAAAAACCCCGAAAACAAACGTATCCTGACCAAGAAAATGGAGGATTTCATGCGCAAAGACCGAGCGCAACATACCATTCTTCCGTTGTCAAAATTCGGTCTGATGCAAATCACCCGCGAACGGGCAAGGCCGGAAGTAAGTATGGATACCTCGGAACAATGCCCCACTTGTGGCGGCTCCGGAAAAACCAATGCGACGATCCTGCTTCAAGACGATATCGAACGCGATCTGGAGTTCGTCATGCAGTCGAAACCCAAAAACATCATCTATCTGCGCGTGCATCCATACATTGAGGCATACCTGAAAAAAGGCTTGCCCTCCAGACAGATGAAGTGGTTCATGAAGTTCCACAAATGGATTCGCATCATCCCTGTCGCCGATTATCACCTGTCAGAATACAGGTTCTTCGAAGGCGACGACGATGAAATCAGATTCTAAAACAGTAAGCGCATCAGCGCAAAGCAAAAAATTTTCAAAAAAAATCCCGGTTGGCGATCTCGCTCAAACCGGGATTTTTTTTGCCTTTTTCAAACACACATATCGCATTTCAAACATATAAATTACGCAACAAAACAACATACACTCGCTCAAAACACATCGGTTTTAATGATTTTTCACCGAAAAACAGGATCGCCCTGAAGTACAAATTCCCGTTAATAAAACGATTTTCAAAAATCATAATATTTTGTTAAATTTTAATATTACCTGAAAAACGGCATGTGGTTAGCACGTCTGAACCCCGGATACCAATATTGGCGTCCGAAATTAATCAACTTGACATCCCATGCGATACGCAAAATTTTTGCTCGCGATTACGCTTCTTTTTCCGGTTTTGGCCTTCGCACAATTAATCCCCGCAGAAGGCTTTGTATTTGATCAATCCAGCGGTTTGCCTGTCAGTCAGTCAAAAGTTACGATCTATGACGACATGCTCAAAACGCCCCTTGCCAGTCAGCAAACAGGCCCCGACGGCAAATATTCCCTGATGGTACCCAAAGTAGAGCGGTACACCATCAAAGCCGAGAAATCTACTTTTTTCGATGCCGCGCTGGTCGTCAACAGTTTTGACAGCCTGTTGAAAAACGACATAGCGCTTTCCCGCAAACCGGGCTATGTGTTTGACATCACCATTTTCGACAAGGCTTTCGAACATAATCCGATCAATACCCTGCGCGACTGCAAGGTGGAAATTTACAACAACACGACGCACGAACAGGAACTCGCGATAGAGCAAATGCCTAAAAGCACTTTCAATTTCTCCTTCGCTGAAGGCAATCACTATACAGTTTTGGTTCGTAAACAAGGTTATTTAAACCGCCGCGTAGAGGTTTATGTCAATGTGAATGGCTGCATCCTTGGTATAGATGGTATGGGCATCAAAGAACCAGACCTGGTGCCACTCATGACACACGGCAACGAAATTGGCTATTTCCTTGGCACGATTGACCTGGATAGTATTCAGATTGGCAAGCGCTTTCAAATCAATAACATTTACTACGATTTTGATAAATGGGCCATTCGCCCGGAAGCAGCCAACACGCTCGACAAACTCGCCGTATTTCTGAAAGATAACGCCGGAATTCAGGTGGAATTAGGCTCGCACACTGACGCACGCGGCAGCGACGACTATAATCTTTCCCTTTCGGAAAAACGCGCCAAATCCGCGGTCAACTACCTGACAACAGTACAAGGCATTGCTGAAAACAGCATCACCTCAAAGGGTTACGGCGAAACGCAACTCATCAACCAGTGCGAGGATGGCGCGGATTGCTCCGAACAGGATCACCAGAAAAACCGTCGTACCGAAATCAAAATCATCGGTTATGATCCGGCAAATGACCCGCTCTGGCGCCGCAGCCTGAAAGAAATCATTGAAGACAAAAACCTGTATCGGAAAATCATCCAGCAGGAAAAATCAACACGGCCGGTTTCCAAATAAAACCTGCTTCACGCACTCAACCACTATTCAGTCATGAAAAGGCTCATCCATATTTCAGCATACCTGATGCTCTGCATCGCATTTTTCCCCTGGTCAGTTGCGCAGGCGCAAATTAAAGGCTCAACCACTGACGCCAAATTTGCCAACACAACCGTCATTTACAAAGACGCAAATACAACCGATGCACGCATTCTGGCGCAACTGGAGCAAAACATGGGCGTCGGCGATGTTGTGCGCATTACCACTGCGCCACCGCGCCCGACCGTCAAGCCAGCCGCAGCCATCACCATCGAAACGCCGGCCTTCGACCGACCCGCTCCGGCAATTGATGCATCTTCGTTGATCGCATCAACTGACTTGACAGCAGTGAATTTTCAGCAGAAAATGCCTGTTACGCAAGTAGTCATGGAAGAAAAGCCTGCGGCAGGTTCAACATCAACCGTGCAGGTAAAAACCGTCAAAACGGCCAGCAAGTCAAGTGTAGCGCCTAAAACGGTGAAGAAGACAGGCAAGATTTACAAGCACAACAAACGCAAACGCAAATTGTCGTGGCGCATGTTTGACGGGCCGATTTTTGAAAAACGCGGACAATCGAAATACGGTTGTTATCGGTTTTAATCGTGTGGGCACGTAGAGACAAGGCGCGCCTTGTCTCCATGGTCATCCACCACAAAACAACAACGACAAAATACGCGGTGGTTTGCCCGAATCATCGGAATCATCGGAATCATCAAACCATTCGCCCAAATCCACGCAATCAAAACCATACCGTGAAGCCGCCTGAAAATAGTCGGACACGTGATGCGTAAAACATTCCAGCACCAAAGGCTCGCCTTGACCACTTGCGTCAAAGCGGGCCTTTGTTCCGAGGTACTGTTTGAAAGGGTGTAGCTCACCCAAATACAACAATCCATTTTTTTTCAATACATCCCGTGCTTTGGCAAATATAGAATCAAGGTCTTCAATATGTTCCAGGACAAGGCTGAATGAGATCAGATCATAATAGCCATGTGGCAAGCGCCAATCTTCGCGAACATCCTGCCGGCGAAAGGAGACATGCTCGACCTGAATTTTACTTTTAGCCTTGGCCAGCATTTCTTCAGAAAAATCCAACCCCAGCACTTCATCGGCGCGTTCGGCATACCAGGCCGTATTTTTACCTGTACCGCAGCCGATTTCCAGCACACGGCCCAACGGGCGATTTTCCAGCGTTTTACGGAGTGCCACGGCTTCCAGATCGCGTGTCCGGTTTATATTCGTGTCATAGATCGCCGACCAGGCATTGTAGGCGGAAATATTATCCATTATTTAGTGGTAAGTGATTAGTGGTAAGTGATTAGATACCGGACAGGGGTTTGCTGTGCAAAAGGCACGGCGTAAACCCAATGTAATTTTTGAGTAATTCGCTCATATAAATCATTGAAAATCAAGAAATTAAACATCGAAGTCTTCAAAATCGTCTATACAAAGCAAAGCCGCCACATCGCAAAAGATTTTCAGATGAAAACCTTTTGCGCTTATGGCGGCTCTGGCGGTAAAGACTTCACTTATTGTTCTGCTGCGGGCATCTTTTATATCCCGCAGATCACGCAAAATCAGATGTAAACTGTCGGCACAAGGTTTAACTCGTGCAACTTCTACCCTACTTTTTCTTTGCTTTAGCAGGTTTTTCAGCCGCGACAGCGCCGGGAATGCCCGGCATGCGACCAGCTGCTGAATCATGTACGAACGTTCCCCAGGTCAGGTTGTTGCCGCCTTCTTTATGGGCGAGTGCTTTTTCGATGGCCATGTTGGCAGCATTTTCCACAACCCATTCAAAGTTTTCTTCTCCGACTGAAGCGACATCAGCATCCGGCGCAGGATTGCAAAAGTCAATAGCGTATGGAATGCCATCGCGGATAGCAAATTCGACGGTATTGAAATCGTAGCCCAATGCATGGTTGATGCGCAATACCAGGTCGTGCATTTGCTGGCGCAGTTCTTTTGACACCTTGTGATCGGCTACATAACGCAGATGGTGCGGATTGCGGGGCTCGTAATCCATGATGCGCACATATTTTCCACCAAGGCAATAGCAACGGAAATAGGCGTCAAATTCAATGGCTTCCTGCAACAGC
>JADZBJ010000239.1 GCA_020852155.1 Saprospiraceae bacterium
AACGAGAACATAACGCCCATCAGGGAACCATTACCGGCGCCAACATCCATGCCTCCTGTGCCTGCCGGCGTAGAAAGTCATTCGGTGCCCCAATTGGCCGATTTTGGCTTGAAATTGCCGGAGGCTTCACCGAATAGCGCCCTGCATTTCAAAGGCGGTGAAACGGAAGCCTTGAACCGTTTGAAGTATTACCTCTGGGACACCAATCTGATAAAAACCTATAAAGAAACGCGTAACGGATTAGTTGGCGGCGACTATTCCACCAAGTTTTCGCCCTGGCTGTCGTCAGGCTGTTTGTCGCCCAAATTAGTATATCATGAAATCAGGCGCTATGAGTTGAAATTCGGAGCGAATGAAAGTACGTATTGGGTGTTTTTTGAACTGTTGTGGCGTGATTTTTTCAGGTTAATGGCCAAAAAACACGGTAGCCGAATTTTCCTTAAAGGCGGCATTCACGCCAAAAATATGCGCTCGTATCGGGACCAGCGCGATCTGTTCCTGCCCTGGGCTGAAGGTCGAACAGGTGTGCCTTTTATTGACGCCAACATGCGTGAATTGAACGCCACCGGATGGATGAGCAATCGCGGGCGGCAAAACGCCGCTTCTTTTCTGGTACGCGAACTGAAAGTGAACTGGCAAATTGGCGCCGAGTACTTTGAAAGTATGCTCCTGGATTATGATCCTTGCAGCAATTGGGGCAACTGGAATTATGTGGCCGGCGTAGGCAGTGACTCTCGGGAAGATCGTTATTTTAATATCCTGAAACAAGCCAGAACGTACGATCCTTGCGGCAATTTCGTCAGGTTATGGGTAGATGAACTGAGTAATGTTCCTGCCGAAAAAATACATCGCCCGGACCTGCTCACTGCGTCGGAACGACAACTGTATAAATTGAATAATTACCCAAAGGCGATGGTACGCATTGATAAATGGGAATCCTGACCGTTTTCAATTGATCAATTATGAATGAAACAGGTCAAATTTTGTCCTGAAAACAATCATGCTGATTTTTTCTTTTTGTATCGACCTTCCACCACATCCTGAATAACCACGCTGGCCATGTGCAAGCCAAACAGTGCCGGTATATAGGAAATCGTACCATAAAAAGATCGCTTGAATCGGTTGCCATCGGTCAGCATCATGTGTTTCCGGTTGACGAGTTCTGAAGAGAAAACGGCGGTGACGCCACGCCAGACGCCTTTGCGTTTCAAGCCTTTTCTCACCTGCTGCGCGAATGGGCAATTAAATGTCTCGCTAATATCAGCCACCTGTACTTTCGAGGGGTCAATTCTACCGCCTGCACCCATACTGCTGACAACCCGCACGCCCTTTTGCTTGCATGCTACAATGACATATTGTTTGGGTTGAACGGAGTCTATACAATCAAACACATAGTCAAACTCATTGGTAATCAGTTCCTTGGCTGTATCTGGCGTCAAAAAATCATTGATAACGGTCAGGTTCAGCGCCGGATTGATGTCGCGCATACGCGTGGCCATCACTTCAGTTTTATCCTTTCCAACGGTGCTGTGTAAGGCAGGTAATTGTCGGTTGGTATTGCTCAGGTCAACAGTGTCGCCATCAACAATGGTCATATTGCCCACACCTGCACGACACAGGAATTCGGCGGCAAAACTGCCGACACCGCCTAATCCGACCACGAGAATATGCATGTTCCGCAATTTTTCAAGGGCAGATTCACCGACGAGTAACTATGTACGCTGAAGCCAGTCCGGTGCGTAAAATTTGTGCTGCTGTTGATCTGTAACTGTCTGTTCTTCCATTTTAAACAACCTCTTATCTATTTGACTAGATTTTCGGACGCAAAAATAATCGGCCCGCCCAAACGCATGGCGTTCAGACGGGCCGATTTTTATCAGGCTATAAATCCGAATTACTTCAGGATAACCAGGTGAGACTGAGCCACACCTTTAGCGCCTTGCAATACTACGCGGTAGCTGCCATTGGTCAGGCGTGCAGCGTCAATTTGAACGCTGTGCTGGCCAGATACGAGCGAGCCGAGTTCCTGGCTTTGTACCAGTGTACCGTCAGCCGCATAAACGTGCATACGCATGTCGTCAGAAGTTGGCAGCGTGAATTTAACTTCAGCGCGGTCAACAGCAGGGTTTGGCTGGATAGTGAAGGCATCCAGTTTCAGGAGGTCTTTGGTAGCAACGGTTGAAGACAGGTTGATGTTGTCAATGAACAGGTTGTTACCGTAGCCAGTCAGACCGACGAAACGCACCAGCATTTCGCCTGAGCTTGGCAGACCATTGATGTCAACGGTGTTGTTTACCCAGTCAGCATCGGTTGGAACGAAAGCCGCAGAAGATGGCGCAGCCGTAGCCAATGTTTCGTAGCCATTGATCCAGATCTGCTCCCAGGTAGCGCCGCAGTCAACAGAGTAGTCAATACGCAAGCTGTCGTAGAAGATATCACCTGCATTTTCGTAATAAGCGTAAGCGTGGTCGAAAGTCAACGTTGCTGTGCCATTAGAACCTGTCAAATCCATTTTGGATGTGATCAGATTGGCAACACCTGAAGAGAAATCATAGAAGTTGCAAGTAGCAGATTTTGTACTGCCGCTTGCGCCTGCGTTACCAGCTTTCCAACCGTTAGAAGA